>JAOUFJ010000004.1 GCA_029858255.1 candidate division WOR-3 bacterium
AAGACATGGTCGGCACCACTTATCTCATTCGCAAGACCGAACTCCCTTATTTGCCGGTCGATTATACGATCGAGCTGGTTGCATTCCAGGCGGCGGTTGCCCGAACCGACACGGCGCTTCATGTGCGCGGTGGCCGGGCGACCGAGGTGCAGTACATGATCGATAACGTCTCGATCATCGATCCCCAGACCGGCGATGCGGCAATAACCCTTTCCAAGGGTGTGGTCGACGAGATCATATTCCTCCCCGGCGGTTTCGATGCTGAATACGGTCGAGCCATGTCCGGCATCATAAATATGATCACAGCCTACCCGGCCGGCGAACTGAAAATAGGAGGATACGGTAAGACCGAAAAAGTTATGCCCGAGGACTACGATTTCGGGTACCAAAACGTCCAATCCTCGGTTCATTTACCGGTTTCACCAAGATTCAAGGGATTTTTGTCTTTTGGTGCGATGGTAACCGACGACTGGGACCCGCGCCTTAATCTGCTGTCACACAAGCAGCGCCAGGATTATTCAGTATACGGGAAGTGGTTGTATGCGCCATCAGGAAAAATCAGATTCGGCATCAGCGGCGCGAAATCGAGAAGCCAGTTCGACCGGTACGCAACGCTGTGGAAATTCCGTTTACATCATTACCGCTCAGACTTGATGAGCGGCGATCTCCAGACAATCAACGTAAATTTCCTGCCTGATTCACGCCGGCTTTTCGATCTTACCCTGAGCCGATTGTTCACTGCAAAGACATACGGCGTACGCGAACCCGGGCCGTACGACTTGTTAGATGACTACACTTTCCGTGATTACCAGACTTATGAGTATCCATGGATCGGGATCATGAACCCGTTCGGAGTATACATACGCAAGCCATACAGTGAAGGCGATTATCCCCGATATCAGGATAAATCCTCAGAAATATACCGGGCGACACTGCGCACTAACGTTCAGATTCATAAGAATCACGAACTAAGAGCCGGAGGTGAATATGTTTATCACGATCTGTACAATCTCACTTACTTCACGAGCGACTCGATCAACCCGGTGTTTGACGAGTATCAATATAACCCAACGGAGTACTCTGTCTATGTCCAGGATAATTTAGACTATGAGGGCATCTACGTAAAACTGGGTTGTCGCTACGACTATTTTTCAAATGATATCGAAGGCGTCAAGGCGAACACTGCGATATCACCGCGTCTCGGCGTCTCCTTTCTCGTCACCGACAAATTCCTCTTCCGCGCCAACATAGGCAGGTATGCCCAGCCTCCGCTATACAACCAGATGTACGATTATTATAACATCCTGCCACTCCCGCTGTACGTTCTGTCCCGGCCCGATGAATGGCCGGTTGTCGGCAATCCGAATCTCCAGGTCGAGCAAACCACCAGTTACGAGATCGGCCTACAGGGAGAGGTTCGGGAGAACTTAAGTGCTACGATCAATACTTTCTATAAGGACGTGACAAATCTCATCGGTACGCGCCATGTTGAAGCACTGCCTTACGATTACGACCGGTATGATAACATGGACTATGCCAACATCAAGGGTATCGAGACGATCATGGAATTCGTAAATTCGATATTCTCGGGTAAGATCTCTTACACGCTTTCATGGACGCGGGGCACGAGCTCATATGCAGGGGAGTATCTTGACCCAGCCATCCCGAAACCAACCACCGAATACTTCCTTGATTTTGACCAGCGAAACAGGATCTTCATCCAGGGTTTGATCCGACTTCCTTTTGATTCCCAGTTCTATCTATTCGGCTATTTTGGCGATGGCTTTCCCTATGTGCCGCCCGGCCCGGAAGGAAAATATGAGGAGCGCGGCGTTTTGAGGCTCCCATCTCAGAAGCAGATCGATTGCGTATTATCCAAATCCATTAGCCTGGCCAGCATCACCTTCAATCTAAGTGTTGAGGTACTGAACCTGCTTGATGAAAGGTACCTGGTCGCACCCCATGCACCGCTCATAGAAGAAAAACAACGCTGGGACTTCTATCATTACTACACTTTTGAGCATCGTTACTACAGTCCAGCAGCTGACGCCAACCACGACGGCCTCGTGACCCCCTCTGAGGAGTACGATGCTTACACTGCCGCTTATAATGCTACGGATGACTGGGTAAATGCCTACTCACCACCGCGCCGGGCAAGAATTGCCCTACAGGTTAGTTTTTAAACAGGAGGCGTTATGTCTTTCGCAAGAGATACCTGTGCGCGCCTTAAGAGCATCATAACGCACGGTACGATCCTTACAATCGTTTTCTTCCTTACGGTTGTCGGCTGCAAGGATCCCGATGAATACGATCCGAACCAGCCACTGGACCCGCCACCGAGTCCACCGACTATACTTTTCCCGATAGCGGATACGAATCTCTGTAGTACATCGGCTTTTCAGAGCGTCTTTTTTGACTGGAACACAGTCGGCGGTACAGAAGTATACCAACTCCAGGTCGATAGTATTTTGTCTTTTGAAACAGCCGAGTTACTTCAATTTTCATATCCGCCCACTTATGTCCAGTTATACCGTTATGCAGATAGAGCCACTTACTACGCAAGAATGCGAGCTGGCAGTACGCGATGGACCAATTATACCGACTGGTCCGAGGTTCGAAGATTCTACCTGCGACCTGATCCATAATTTGCTCCTGAGTGCTCATATTCAGCGTAAAGAACGAACTCAGCAATGGATATTGCCTATTGCAAATAGTACTATTGCGTGTAATATATAGTGGATATGTCCAATCGAATGTCACTTTTTCTGCCGGCACGCGCTCTGATTTTTGTTGCTGTAGTTATGGGAAGCGTCTCCTGCACGAATCCTGAAGAATACAATCCGCAAGAACAAAAAACGCCCCCTCCAAATCCCCCCGAGATCATAAAACCGCTGGCTGACACAGTTATTTGCGGGGGAGCCGTGTTGTTCGACTGGACAATACCGGTCGGTTCCGAAATATTTCAAATCCAGACTGACACAACATCGTCTTTCAGTACCGCCACCATGTTCCAGATCAGCGTGCCAGCAGTTTTCGTACCGCTGAACTACTACGGAACGAGCAGAACCAATTATTACGCAAGAATCCGTGCCGGCAGTTCACGCTGGATAGATTATACGGTTTGGTCTGACATCAGAAGATTCTACCTTTGGCGTGAGTCCTGATATGAAGGAATTGTTCAAAGACATTGAGATCGCCGATCCCGTGTTTCTTAGGAACCTTTTGATCCATCCGATTTCTGGCTCCTCGGGGAACGGGATAGAGATCGCCTCGCTTGAAGATATTCTGAGAACTGCAAAAGGTGAGTTCGGCGAACTAGATCCACCCGACATCAACCGGATTTCATTTTTCAATCACGGGGACGCCCCGCTGCTCATGCTGGATGGCGAGGAAATAATCGGTTCCCTGCAGAACCGTATCGTGGCTGACTCGACCCTGGTGACCGCCCGGGCGACGAGCGAAATTCCGGTGATTTGCGCCGAAGAAGGTAGGTGGGAAGATATCGGTTCGTTTCAAACAGGATACTGCTCGTACCCTACAATCCGTGCTATTCTCTCGCGGCGCGGCAAGGAGGGAAACGGTTTGCAGAAAAAGATCTGGAATGAAATCGAGCGCAAGCTTACCGTTACCAGAACGCTATCAACAACTTCCTCGATGCACGATATATACAATAACCTTGAAGATGAAGTCACGCGCTATCTCGAAGATTTCGAAAGCCTGGCTCCTGAAACGATCGGTTTCGTCGGTGTTGCAGGAAGAAAGATACTGGGTTGCGATATGTTCTTGAACTATGCTACCTACCGTAAGTTTGAGCGGAAGCTGGCGCGCAGTTATGCGCTCGACGCCATCGAACACCGCAAAACATCCGGCGGACAGGTCGATACCCATGCCTTCCTCGATGATATCTTCAATTCGGTCAATAAAAAAACATTCTCAAAAGACACTCATCATTTTTCCCTAAGAGACAAGAGAGTAGCGGGACAAGGATTCTTTAGTGACGGTCATGTAATACATCTTTCAGTCTTTCCCAGATAGTCTGTGCTGCTGAAAAAACTCGGTAAATATGAAATCATAGAATGGCTTGGGGGAGGCAGATTCGGCGATGTCTTTCTCGCACGCGATACGATCATCGGCAAAGACTTCGCGCTGAAAATATCCCGTATGCGGCGCGAAGAAATCGCCATGCTGAAGGATGAGGCAGTACTTCTGGCTTCCCTGAACCACCCGAACATAGTGCGTTTCTACAATATCGACTTTATCGAAAATAAGTTCGTGCTGGTAATGGAGTACGTTGAAGGAAACAATCTACGCGATATCATTACCGAAGGCGGTATCGATATCAGGAAATCGATCTCTATACTTGTCCAGCTAGCTGACGCTCTGGCCTATGCGCACGGCTGCAGAGTCCTTCACCGGGATCTCAAACCCGAGAACATACTAATTTCGAAGAAAAAGGGTGAGTCAATAAAGATCACCGATTTTGGCCTGGCGAAATTCATACGTGCAGATTCGATATCCGCGTCGACCGCTGGCACCCCGATCTACATGGCACCCGAATCCTGGGCGGGAAGCTACAGCGAGAAATCTGACATATGGAGTTTATGCGTGATCCTCTATGAAATGCTGACCGGAGCACCGCCTTTTCTTGATGACAACCTGGACGGGCTTAAGAGAAAGATCGAGAAAGCCAGATTTACCTCACCTGCGGTTTTGAGGCATAACATTCCCGAGCAGATCGAAAAGATAATCCTGTCGGCGCTCACAACCGACCCCCTGTCCCGCCCCAGCATAGCAGAAATTCAGGACAGAATCACCCAAATGGATGAAGGTATAAGGGGCGAGAAGGTGCGTGTGCAGATAAAGAAGACCGCGGAGATAAGGCTTACGCCCGCGCAACAAGAAGTCCTTGAGTCTTTGCCCGGTGCGGTGCTCGTGCACGGCCAAGCGGGTTGCGGAAAGACCACAATTCTCACCCAAGCGGTCGTTACACTGCTCAGTCAAGGAATGCCGATTTCCCGAATACTGATCTGCACGTTCACCAACAAGGCAGCAAGTGACATACGCGAACGATTAGAGAAAACGAGCCGGCTCCAAACCCACGATCTATGGCTGGGTACGCTGCATACATTAGGGTTTCGTATCCTCCGCCGTGATGCCGAGCGTTTAGACCTTGATCCTGATTTTGTGATCAAAGATGCAAAGAGTATAACCCAGGAAATAGGGATCGATGTCGGAAAATTCCGTATCAACGCGGTATTGAGATTCATTGAGATGCTGAAAGCAAGAGGTGTCACCGCCCAAGATTTCGAACCCAAGAGCAAATGGGAAGACACATGCTCTGAGGTATACAAGAAATATGAAACCTACACGAAAGAGAACAATATACTCGATTACGATGATTTGATCCTTTTTTCAATCAAATTGCTCGAAGAAAACGCGGACATCAGACAAGACTACCAGAACATGTTCGACCACATCTTCGTCGATGAGCTGCAAGACATAAATCCAGCACAATACAAGTTGATCGGTCTGATCTATAATCAAAATATATTCTTCACCGGCGACGGAGACCAGGCGATTTACGGCTGGCGTGGTGGCCAGAAGGAACTGATGTACCGCGTGCCAAAGGATTATCCAGAGGTTAAGACATTCCAGCTAAATCAGAGTTTCCGCCTCGCCCAGGGTATCATCGATATCGCAAGTAGCCTCATGCACCGCAGAGCGACCGTCATACCGGCCGGTGAAAAGAGTGACGTGTTCGTGTACGCCGCAAAATCCGAAGAAGACGAAGCCGGGTATGTGGTGAAAGAAATAAAGAAACTCAAAAATGAAAATCTCAGTTACCGAGATATCGTCATTCTGTGCCGGATGAACCAGCTCGCGCGAGTCTATCAAGGTGCAATGGCCCGAGCCCGTATACCACACGCCTTGATCAGTGGGTCATCACTTTACGAACACAGTGAAGTGAAGCCTATAATCGATTACCTCGAAGTCCTGAAAGAGTGTTATTTGCAGAAAGAAAAACCCGGCAATATTGCCGCTCGGGTGAACAACCTTCTAAAGATACCCAAGCGAAACGCGGGCCGGGCGCAAGGAGTATATGAATACCATCTGGCAAATTTGATGATGCTCGAACCGAAGAAATTGATAGATGATATAAGTGAATTAACCGGACTCTGCAGCGCCGAAGTAGAAGAACTTCAGACCCTGGCCATGGGTTTGGAATCTCGCGGCCTGAATAGTTTCTTGAACCAGGTCCGACTCGTGCAAGAACTTGACCTGGCCGGATGGAACAAAGACATCGTCAAGGTGATGACTGTCCACAGCGCAAAAGGTCTCGAATTCCCGGTGGTGTTTGTGGTCGATCTGGTCGAGGACATCTTCCCGCTCACCAGGAAGACGTCCTCTCAGAAAGAAGTCGACGAGGAGCGAAGATTGTGTTATGTCGCATTGACACGGGCCCAGAAGAGACTCTACTTGTTATACCCAAAGTGGCGTCATGGCCGTTACCAAAAACCATCCCGCTTTCTGGTCGATATGTTCAAGACCGATATCTGATCTATAAACCTTTACGGTACCGGGAGTGTTTTTTATAGTATATTAACGCAAGGACGATCAAACCCATGACCAATATCAAGGCGGCAATCACACTATAATTTCTCAAGAAAAGGGACGCCTCATCCCATGATGCGCCGACATAGAAACCCACCGTGATCAAAAAAGCATTCCATACAATCACGCTGATCGCGCTGTAGATGAAGAATTTACTCCGCTTGATCCCGGACATGCCGGCTACGAAGCCAATCGGCGCACGCATACCGGGGATGAATCTGTTAAGAAGCAATATCAGATCCCCTCTTTCACGGAATTTTTTCCGTGCCCGGTCGACGAGGCGCACCGGGAAGATCCGGCGCAGGAAACCCCGGGAAATGAATAACAACAGGCCATCGCCGTATTTCATACCCATATGATAGATCAACATGATGCCAACGATACTCCCCACAACGGTCAACGAATACACGAGATAGGGATCGTAATATCCACGTCCTGCAAGGAACGAGAAGACGAGAACAAAGGCATCTGAAGGGTAGGGCGGAAAGACACTCTCAAACATTGCATTGAGAAACAAGAATAGATAAATAAGGAACAAACCTTGCCTGTTAATCCATTCAAACATGTTTTTTGGGGTTATAGGATGAGGTCAATTTGCCCACCTATTTGTCTGTTAGAAATGGCATCACGGCTCACGTTAGAATACTTCATGCTCAACTTGAGCTTCTGCAACGGACGCAGCGATAAGTAAACGAACCAGTACTCTCCTTCACCATATAACATGCGATTATTTACTACGCCCTGCAGATCGATCTCATACGCATATATGCGTGCCGCGTATGTATCGGTGTCAAAGATTCCGTACCTGGCCCTTGCGTCAAATCGCTTCAAATCCAAGCCCAACTCAAGTGCGAAGAATATTCCTCTTTCCGTTTCTTCTTCATATAATGATTTCTCTTCGAATCGCAGATCAAAGAACAGGAATCTTGTAACCTTCAGGCGCAGCAACACTTCAGAACCTGACAAATCAACATCTTCTGCCCTGTATCTCCTCCTGAAATTTACCCGGGCATCAAGGTTTCCGAGTTTCTTCCCGAAGCTCAGTTTCAGGTCATGCTTTGTTGTGTCCTCATCCAGCCTGTTGTCGAGTGTCAGGCTAATACCGGCATCAATGATACTCGACCGATGCATGATGTCCAGAGTGCCGGCGGCGTGGTTCGCCTCGGCTTCAACACCCTTCGGTGAATAGAAGCCTTGAGGGAAGTACCTGCCAGCGAGGTTAAAATCTATATAAGGAAAAACAGCGCTAAAACCGAAAAGGCCTCCAATATGATTCTTCCAGGAGCGACTGACTTCGCTGAAAAAAACAAATGACTCGCTGTAATGCCTGAACTCCATACTCGTCAGGAAGAAATTTGAACCGTGGAATTTGATCACCGAATCGGATGCCGCAAAAGAAGGTTCATAGGTGCATACATAGGAACGGTTGGCGATCAGCACATCTGCTTTTCGATAGCGTATGTCGTATCCGAATATCTCTTCGTTAATCCGGTCCTTGCGGCTCAACGATAAAGAATCCGTATGTTCCCCGGACTGATCGAGCGAACGCGCGAATCCCAACGAATCGATAATACCGTCGAGTTTTTGATTTGAGTAGAAAATGGTGTAATTGAGGACAAGGGAATCACTAAGAGCGGCACCAAAAAACCCGCCATTCTCAAGCGCGGAGGTGTAAGGAATCAGACCCCGTTCGTTCAGCATCATCCTGAAGTCAATCCCCCGGAAAAAAGAACCGACCGACGAGAGTACAGCACCCGCGCCCAGGTCAAGATTATATTTCCCCAATGCGAATTTTCGTTTACCTTCATCGATGAGCAGGCCGACCGCATAATGGTCAAGAAGGTCGTCCTCGTATGGATCCCGTTCGGTGACCGCATGTACACTGTAATCACCCAACTGACCGGTTGTTCTCGAATAGTATTGCAGGGATTGTTCTTCACCAGGAAGGGCTGTCCGCGCACGAAGCCTGGCATTGAGCATCTTTCTCATATACTTCTTCTCACCGACAGTGAGGAACGGTCTGATCATCTGGAGCAGGTCAGCACCTATCAAGTTTGCCTCAGCCAGCTCGTCGACCGACTCGAATAACCCGCGCTTATCCCGGTATTCGATAATCTTTATTATATCGTTCGATGAAAGAAAAGGAATCTTCGCGAACTGCTCGAAACCGGCCGTGTTCACATCCACGGGGTTATTACGCAGATATTCGAGGTCCTTCAATATTATTTCAAAATCTATATCCTGCTCGGTCTTGAACAGAATATCCTCCGTGATGGTAAAGACAAAGAGGACAAGGAACATCATCGCGCGAAACCCAATCCCACATTGTGGGTTAAGCCGAGCTGCTGATGGCGGTTTCCTGAATAGAATACATACATACTTCCGAATGTTACCTTCAGTCCATACTCGATCGTGATCGGTTTGGTGTTGATCCCCAGGCTCAACAATGTGATCTCGTGGGGAATAAAGATGACCCCAAATTTGTAAAAAGGTAATTCCGTCTCTACGCCGAGTACCGAGAAACAGAAATCAAGATTACCGCGCGCGAGATAATCTAAACGCAGAGAATAACTTACTGGCGTATAATCGATAGAGGAAACTCTCGGTACATTAACGTTGTTCACCCAGACGCCTACCACCAGTGGCGCGGATTCGAACTGGCCGCCTACCTTTATCGCATAAGCGAACTCATTACTGACATCTCTAACCCAGCTGTTCAATCCTGCGATGTTGAATCCGGCGGAGAATTGCTCACCGAGCGGAAATCCAAATCCCAATTCCAGAAAATTCTCCCGGTACAGTTCACCGCCAAAGCTGGCGAATCTCACACTGAAACTATTGACCTGCGAATGCAGATAATATGTCCGGAGTTCGGCGAGTTCATACCTTACCTCACTGCCGGCCATTAATTCAAATCTTCTCTCATGCAGTTGCGCTGGGTTAAAATTGCCTTCGTGCAAAATACTTCTTGGAAATAGAAATGATTCGAAGAACCCTACAAGCAGTAATATCTTCAACGAAAAGGTCTGTTGTTCTTTATCTAATCTGTGACTTCTACCTTAAGGGTCATGCCTTCAACACCCATGACGCGTACCTTCTGTCCGCTCTTTATCAATTTGTCACTGGCTGCGTTCCAGAACTCTCCGTGAACATAAACCGTCCCCCCGTCGTTTTTGACATCGGTCTTTGCAGTTCCGATCTCACCCACCATTCCGTCGCTGCCTGTTGCACGTTTTCTGAATTGTGCTCTTACACCGAGGGCCAGAATGAAAATGACAAAACCCGCGACGATTACCACAGCATACATAATAACCTCCCATGAAACACGCAAATAAGGAACGTCACTCTCGAAAAGGATCAAGGAACCAAAGACTAAAGCAACAATACCGCCGATCGTCAAAAGTCCCTGTGAAGTAACATATATCTCCAGGATGAAAAGAACCGCCGAAAGAATTATCAAAGCAAGGCCTGCATAGTTGACCGGCAATACATGCAGTGAATAGAACCCCAGTATCAAACATATACCTCCGACCACCCCAGGAAATATCATGCCCGGATTCTGTAATTCGAAGAACAGCCCGTATATTCCCAATAACAGCAAGACATAGGCAATATTCGGATTGGTGAGCAATAACAAAAGACGCTCACGAAGTGTCATTCTCACTTCCCTCAGCGGTCGGCCAATTGTTTTGAGCACAATTTCCTCTTCACCAATTACGATCTTTCTGCCATCAAGCTTGCCGACAAGTTCATTCTCATCTTCAGCTATGATATCGCTCACACCCAACTGAACTGCGGTCTCAGCATCTACAGATGCACTTTCCCTCACCGACTCTTCAGCCCATTCCTCGTTTCTGCCTCTTTCTTTGGCTAAAGCCTTCAAATACGCGACAGCATCGTTGGTTACCTTCTCAGTCATCACACTATCCATCTGCTCCCCGCCCATACTCACCGGATGTGCAGCGCCAACATTAGTGCCGGGAGCCATCGCGGCCACATGGCTTGCGTACAATATGAACACACCTGCAGACGCGGCACGTGCGCCCTTGGGGGCAACATACACTACAATAGGGATTTTTGCGTTGAGAATCTTTTTTGTGATTTCGCGCATTGAAACATCAAGGCCTCCAGGTGTGTCGATTTTGAAAATCAGACAGGCAGCCCCTTCACGTTCCGCGATATCGACCACTCGTACAAGATAAGAACTACTCGCTGGGCTTATTACTCCGTCCAAATCGGCAATCAGAACATCATTTACGCTAAACAACAATGAAAGCAAAATAAACATAGAAGAGAATAACCATATCCAAAGTCAAGTCAATAGCTTAACTGACGCAGAATGCAATGCTACACATCAACTTAGGTCTTGACAAAAATTAAATAATGATTATAATCGCACAAAAGGAGGTAAGAATGCCTGCAAAAAAGAAAGCTAAGAAGAAGGTTACGAAGAAAAAGAAGAAGAAGAAAGTAACCAAGAAAAAGACAACAAAGAAAAAGAAGAAGAGATAGTGGTTTATTAGAAGGGGGAGCAATCCCCCTTCTTTTTTTATGTACAATCCACACAACAAGCATATTCTCTTGACTTGGAAGTCGTACTACATATAATTCCACATGGACACACATAGCTTTCAAATACTCAAAGAGAACATGAAGAAGAACATCATTGAGGTTAAATCCATCATAAACAACCCGAATGCACTCGACCCTTCTGACGGTGCGAAATTCGACCGTGGCGTCTACCTTTTTCAGAGTTTGACAAAATCCATTATCGCCATAGGCAACGACATCATTATCGAAAATGACTTCCGCGAACCCCTAAATCCAGCCGATGTTTTTATCAGCCTGGCGGAGCAAAATTTGATATCGACCTCGATCGTTCCCGGATTGAAAAAGGCGGCAATAACAATGCCCAAGATAGCTAATTGCGCGAAGCCCGCGCTCATGGAAATAATGACCGATTGCTTAAGCGACTTCAGTCAATGTCTGAATTCATATTCCGAATACTTTGCCTCAAAGAAGGATTGGGCGTAGAATTGCATTTCGTCTATTACCTCTTCGCTTTTGTTTTCGGTTCAGCGATCGGTAGTTTCCTGAACGTGCTGATATACCGGTTGCCAAGACAAATATCAATAATCGCTCCCCACTCCTTCTGCCCCAAGTGCCGGAAGGCGATACGCTGGTATGAAAACATCCCTATCATCAGCTTTCTCATGCTAAGAGGAAAATGCTCCAACTGCCACAGCCGGATATCGCTGCGCTATCCCATAGTCGAAGCCATTACTGGATTGCTTTTCGTCTACACGCTGAGCCGTTATGGATTCGGCTACAACTTTTTTCTCATCGTGTATTTCTTCTGTGGTCTGACCGTCATCACCTTCATTGATTTCTCTTTCCAGGTGATCCCCGATCTAATCTCTATACCCGGTATTTTCCTGGGGATACTATTCCAGGCCGTCAACGGAAATTTCTTGGCCGGCCTGTTCGGAATGCTATTCGGTGGTGGGATGATACTTTTCATCAGGGTCATTGGCGGCAAGGTGTATAAGAAAGAGGTAATGGGGCTGGGTGACGTTTACCTGACTGCAATGATCGGTGCCTTCGTAGGATTTCCGTTTATCTTGCCGGCAATATTCATCGGTGCGCTGGTCGGCGCGACCCTGGGCATTTTGTATATCGCTTCGACCCATCAGAACCGGGAAAGTCCCATTCCTTTCGGGCCTTTTCTCAGTTTGGGTGGTATTGCAGTGGTTGTTTTTGAACCGTATATTTACAAGCTCTTTGTCCTCCTCGGCATTTACCTGTGATTTCGTTTTTCGTACTCGTGATTCGTGAGTCGATTTTTCACATAAACATGATCTTCTGTGTTTAGTACGAGCACGACCCACGATACACGAATACGAGTTTCTGTGTTATGAATATCCCGACCATTGTAGGCCCGACCGCTGTCGGCAAGACAGGTATTGCCATGCTGATAGCCGAACGGATTTCGGGCGAGATAGTTTCGGCAGATTCGAGACAGATCTACAAACACCTGAATATCGGCACCGCCAAACCGACCGTGGCGCAAAGAAGGAAGATCCGGTTCCATTTGGTCGACTTCATCGAACCGGACGAAGATTACTCTTGCGGCCAGTTTGCGCGCGATGCGGAGAAGAAAATCCAAGAGATCCTCAAAAGAGACAAGATGCCTATTCTGTGCGGCGGCACCGGATTGTATATCCGGGCTCTATTTCATCCTCTTGCCGAGCTTCCGCACTCAAATACAGAGACCAAAGACAGGCTACGTGAAATGCTGAAGAAACATGGACTCGACCATATGTATAAGAAATTGCAGCGCATTGACCCGGCCTGGGCAGAAAGAATCAAGCCCCGGGACAAACAGCGGATCATGAGAGGTCTCGAAGTTTATGAGATCGCGGGCAAGCCGCTGTCAAAAATGATGAGCACAAGAGTGAGAGGCGCGAAATTTCTACCTTATTACATAGGTCTGCGCCTGCAACGTGACGTTCTATATTCACGCATCAACGCCCGTTTTGAACAGATGCTCAATCTGGGGTTGGTCAAGGAAACCGAATCGCTTCTTAAGAAAGGACTCGATCCCCGGTCGAGTGCACTGAGGACAATTGGCTACAAGGAAATCGTCGCGTATCTGCAGGGAGAGACGGGTCTTGACGAAGCGGCGGAAAAAGCGAAGCGCAGGACACGTAACTACGCAAAACGCCAGATTACATGGTTCAACAAAATACCCGGGATGGTCTGGCATGAAGCCGACAATCCTGGATTAACCGACAGCATTCTGAGATCTCTCAAAAAATCAAAAACGATTTAGCAGACAATCCGGTCATCCGGCAAGATTTTGTTGTCAGATGCAATTAAATTCGATCCAGGAAAGATATTAACTATTTGGAGTTGCCGGGGGCTGAAGTGGTCAGGCGTTTTTCAACAACAGCTTTCACTTTCTCTATTTCCTCCTCGATGGTGAGGTCCGTGGTATCTACGACTATCGCATCCTTGGCTCTTCTCAGAGGTGAGTGTTCCCTCTCGGAATCGAACTTGTCACGGAATTTTATGTTTTCCATCACCTCATGCTCATCAGCATCCATGTTTTTCTCACCCAATTCTTTTAGCCTCCGCGCTGCTCTCACCCCCACATCTGCCACCATGAAAATCTTCACCTGAGCATCCGGGAACACAATAGTACCAATGTCACGGCCCTCACAGACGACATTCTTACCTTCGGCAACCTCTCTCTGCCTTGCCACCATCCATTCGCGCACCTCTGATATTGCCGAAACCTGGGATACAAAATCACTGACCTCGGGAGTTCTGATCGCAAGGGATACATCTTCGTTATCGAGGTAGACCTTCATTTCACTGTTTTCCCTGCGCAGGTCAACCGACGTGTTTGTCAATAACTGTCTGATCAATTCCAAATCGATTTTCTTGTCACGTGACTGGCTGCTGCGTAGATACTTGAGGGTGAAAGCACGGTACATCGCCCCGGTGTCGATGTAGAAAAAACTCAGGCGCCTGGCAACGCCTTTTGCCGTGGTGCTCTTGCCAGAACCTGCCCCGCCGTCAATTGCTACGACAAATCTCGCCATGGAGAATGCGGATCATCTCTCCGTATTGTCGTGATAGATTTACTTTTCTGCGCTTCATAACAATCTGCGCCGTTCGTAATGCCTTTTCAAGATCGTAATCCTCTTTCTCGCTGCCCACAATCCACTGAAAATCCCGTACGTACCTATCCATCATGCCGCCGCCTGCAAAATTCACGAAACTACCGATCACCGCACCGGTGGGGATCAGGGTTCCGATTCCAAGCTTGCTGTGATCACCGATGAAACACCCGAGCTTGATCATGCCGGTTTCATGATCCTCGCTCCCGATCTGAACTCGCACCGGACCATAATTATTCTTCAGGTCAGAATTAGTTGTGAGAGCACCTAGATTCACCCATTCACCAATGAATGAGTGTCCGATAAAACCGTCGTGGTGTTTGTTCGAGTACCCCTGGAATATGCAATTCTCGACTTCCCCGCCGATCCGACAATGCGGACCTATGCTTGACCCCACAACCTTCGCCCGATCGATTATCGAACCTGCTCCAATATAGGAAGGCCCTACTATGCTTGAGAAAGGACGCAACTCGGCATCGTCATCAATATAGATCGGACCATCAGTAGCATCCAGAAATACCAACTTATGGATACGGGCACCCCTTGCCACGTGGATATTTTTCCCCCTCACGTACGCGTTCCTGATCATGCTGCCTTTTCTGCGCGCCGCCGTGTAGTGTTTCACAAGCATTGTATGGTTCAATCCGATAAGGTCCCAAACCTTCTTCACAACCATTCCATTGATATTCTTTGAATCCTTGATCGTAGCAAGTGCATCCCTGATTTCATCGAGTGTACAAGGAAGTGGTGGTGTCTTCTTAAAAAAACCAACGGTTGCCGAATCCACTTTTAATTTCGTATCCGTCCGCGGCAATCCGACCCCGGCATTCAACAACAGGCGACCCGAAAGATAAAGCGTCGGCTCGGTGGATCTTACCGGTTCCACACCAAACCGTTCACGACAGGCAAAACTCAATTTGTGGCGTCTGAAGAAAAAAGCATTATGCTCTGCGATCGTCCTGGCGCCAACGCGTAAATTGAATTGAGGGACGAGATTACTTAAAGGATAGAATTCCTCTTGATTTTCTTCGTATATTATTACTCTCATAGGCTCAGCAAAACGGCTGCGAGGATCGCCATAACAATACCGGCAATTCTGACAAGTGTTACGGGTTCTCTCAGAACAATGAATCCGAAGAGGACGGGCAGGATAACATAAAGATTGGTCAACGGCAACACCACGGATGATGGCCCAATTTTCAGCGCTTTGTAAAAGGATATTATCGCAACAAGCGAGATGATCCCAACCGGGATCGAATAGAAGACGTATTTATTGAATATGAGATTCTTGCGAAAAAGTATGACAAGGGTCAAGAACACTATAGACCAAAAGGAAATCCAGAAAGTGGTGCTCAATGTATTGAAATAGCGCGTTAACAGCTTGCTCCCGATCGCCCAAAAACCCCAGCCGATCAACGCGATAAATGCATACTTTACATGGTCCACCGAGCATTATAGTTGAATAGCATGATGAAGTCAAGACGGCAGAAAAGATCCGTTCTGCAACAGCAAATGCACGAAATTGAAGGTATTATGCCACATTTTTCGCTTCCCCAGCCAGGCGTTTATCTTGACAAATTTGAAAATCAACCTATAATTGCAGTATGATAAAAGTTACGATAAATAACGAGGTCATCGAAATGGAAGACGGAAAACGAATTTCTGACCTGACACAGACCAGACAACACTTTGCGTCACGCGTGAATGGTGTCTTGCGTGATTTAAACACCGAAATCACGGAGGATTGCATGATCGAACTAATTGATTTCTCGAGCGATGAAGGCAAGAGGATATACTGGCATTCCTCATCCCACGTGATGGCAATGGCCGCCAAACAACTCTTTCCTGATGCAAAACTGGCCATAGGACCGGCAATTGATCAGGGTTTCTACTATGATTTCGACCCCAAAAACCCTTTTTCACCGGATGACCTTGCAAGGATTGAAAATAGAATGAAGCAGCTCGTCGAGCAGGATATCCCGTTTCAGCGGCTAAACATGAAGAGACGAGCTGCGATCGACCTCTTCGAGAAGAAAAGTGAATCATATAAGGTTCAGTTGATCGAAGATATTGAGGACGTTGAAATAAGCCTTTATCAGAACGGAGATTTTGTTGACCTTTGCCGCGGGCCCCATGTACCAAGTACGGGATACATCAAAAACTTCAAACTGCTTAATCTTGCAGGGGCTTACTGGCGGGGAGATGTCAATCAGCCGATGCTCTCGCGTATATACGGAATTGCGTTCCCTGAGGCAGAAGAGTTAGACGATTACCTTAAGAAAATCGAAGAGGCAAAGAAGCGCGACCACCGTAAATTGGGCGTCGAGCTTGAATTGTTCTCGATATTCGAGGAAGCCGGTGCGGGTCTGGTCTACTGGCATCCAAAAGGCGCAACGCTCAGACGCATCATTGAGGAATACTGGATGAAAGAACACCTTGATGCTGGGTATCAAATCAATTCAACGCCCCACATCGCGCGTGGTCACTTATGGCACCAGTCCGGTCACTATGATTTCTATAGAGATAATATGTATTTGCTGCCGGTGGAAAATGAGGAGTATGTTCTCAGACCAATGAACTGCCCCGGCCATATTCTGATCTACAAATCCAGAGTGCGCAGTTACCGAGAACTACCGTTGAAATATGCAGAACTCGGCACGGTCTACCGTAATGAACTCTCAGGTACCCTTCACGGCTTGCTGCGGGTACGTGGGTTGACCATCGACGATGCCCACATATTCTGTCAACCAGAACAGATCGAGGACGAACTCGTAAAAGTGCTCGAATTGGCCAGGAAATTCATGAACCGATTTGGTTTCTATGATTTTCGCGTTGATCTATCTGTCCGCGACCCAAATGAAAAAGCAAAGTACCTGGGCACTGACGAAGACTGGGAAAGAGCGGAAAAGGGATTGATGGCCGCCCTCGCGAGAGTCGGATTTGAATACGAACGCATGGAAGGCGAAGCAGTTTTCTACGGACCCAAGATCGACATAAAGCTGGTGGATGCCCTCGGCAGACAGTGGCAAGCGACGACAGTGCAATTTGACTTCAATCTCCCCGGTCGTTTCAATATTGAGTATATGGACAAGGATGGCCAGCATAAGCAGGTCGTGGTCATACACCGCGCAATATATGGATCACTGGAACGATTCATCGGCTGTCTCATTGAACACTATGCAGGATCGTTCCCGTTATGGCTGGCACCGGTGCAGGTTGTTGTGATGCCAATAACGGATAAAGAAAACCGGTACGCTGAACAGATACTGAAGAAATGCCGGAAGCAAGGACTGCGCGCTGAACTGAACAGCAAATCGGAGAAGATCAATTACCGAATCAGAGAAGTCGAGGTCAACAAGGTTCCTTATATGCTTATATTAGGACAACGCGAGGTGGTCGATAAAAACGTGTCAGTGAGAAAACACAAGGAAGGAAATTTGGGACAGATGACATTGAAGAAATTTTTTGGGTTGTTGAAATCAGAACAAGGAGGTGAAAATTAAGCATCTGCCAAAGGTAAACCGCGAAATCAGGGCACAAATGGTAAAAATCGTGGATGAAGATGGAGCAATGCTCGGTGAATTCAACATCAAGGAAGCAATGCGCATGGCGCGCACAAAGGAACTGGATCTGGTGGAAGTTGCGCCTAATGCCAAGCCTCCAGTTTGCCGACTTATGGATTTTGGCCGTTATGTTTATGAAAAAAAGCGCCAGGAACGCGAATCACGCAAGCATCAACACAGAAGTACGGCGCGTGGAATGAGATTCTCCCTCAAAATCAGCGAGCATGATTATCAGGTGAAAATTGCTAAGGTCAAGGAGTTTCTAATGGACGGCGACCGGGTGAAAATTTCACTGCGGCTGAGAGGAAGGGAAATGTTGCACGCTGACATGGCCTTGAAGATGCTACAGAAGATGCAGTTGGACCTGGAGGGTCTTGGCAAGCCTGAAGCAGATCCCAGGAAGGAAAACAATATCTTTATGGTGACTTTCTTGGCCGAGAAAAAGAGGAGATAGTCCAATGGCAAAGCAGAAAACGAAGCGCGGCGCTGCAAAACGACTAAAAGTCAAGAAAAGTGGTGTAATAATGCGCAGTAGAGCAGGCCGGAGACATGGCCTGTCCTCTAAGTCGCGAAAAAGAAAAAGAAGACTTCGCAAGCCTGCAAAGGTCTCGAAGTCCGACCTAAAAAGAACAAAACCGTTGGTATAACGGGGTTTTTCGTTTACGCAGAAATCTAAGCGTTCCGCCCGCGCGGGACTTAGTTATTGGTGGAGTATAATTCGTTAATCAGGGGCAAATTCAGACGATACCGCACGTTTCTGCGAAAACATTGACAGAAAATTAGAAATGATTATAATTTAAGAAGAAAGGAGTCTGAACATGCCAAGAACGAAAAATGTCCCCCAGACGCGCAAAAGGCGAAAAAAGTGGCTGAAACAGGCAAAAGGCTACTGGGGAGGAAAGCACCGACTCTACAAGACGGCGCGGATTGCCGTGATGAAGGCCTGGCTTTCCGCATATCGCGAAAGGAAGAGGAAAAAACGCGTATTCCGTGCATTGTGGATAACCAGAATAAACGCAGCACTCCGTGCGAAGGGCATGAAATATTCACAGTTTATCCACATTCTGAAGAAGAATAATATCGACCTCGACCGCAAGACTCTGGCCAGTATTGCCTATGAATACCCTGAGCAGTTCGACAAGCTCATCGAGATCTGCAGGACCGAGGAACAAAAAGGCAAGACAAAAAATGCAGGAAAAACTGAATAGCTTGGAGAAAGAAATCCGCCTTTCCCTCGAACAGGCAAAAGATCCTGCAAGGCTGGAGGAATTGAGGATCAAGTACCTCGGACGAAAGGGCGAGATCAACAGGCTATTCAAAGAACTTGCGCAGCTTCCGCCGGAGGAAAAGAAAGCCTACGGTGAAGTCATCAACAAACTGAAGAACGCTATAACAAGTGATCTGAACTCAAGGCTCGAAAAATTCAAGGATAAATCAAAAGGCGAGTTTGAATTACTGCTGCCAGGGAAAATACCACCGGTCGGCCATCTTCATCCCTTGACCAAGGTTTTTGATGAGATAGTAACATTTTTTAAGAGTTATGGCTTCACGGTCGAAACCGGCCCTGAAATCGAATATGACTGGTACAATTTCGGAGCCCTGAACATGGCAAAGGATCACCCAGCCCGCGATATGTTCTCGAGTTTCTTCATAAAAGACGATCTACTACTTCGAAGTCACACATCCCCGGTGCAGATAAGGACCATGGAAAAGCAGAAACCCCCGGTCAAAATAATCTGCCCTGGACGCTGCTACAGGTATGATGCGTTTGATGCCAGCCATTCACCTGTCTTCCATCAGGTTGAAGCATTGTATGTTGACAAGGGTGTTTCGTTTGGCGAGCTCAAGTGGATTCTCAGCGAATTCGTAAAATATATCTTTGGCCGGAAGACAAAATACCAGATACGCCCATCCTTCTTTCCGTTCACAGAGCCGTCCGGTGAATTGGCCGTCAGCTGCATGGTTTGTGGCGGCACCGGTTGTTCGGTATGCGGAAGCAGCGGATGGTTAGAAGTCCTCGGGTGTGGCATGGTCCACCCGAATGTTCTAAAGAACGTGAAGATATCTCCGAAGAAGTATTCGGGCTACGCCCTCGGTATGGGCGTTGAACGCGTGGCAATGATCAAGTACGTTATCGATGATATCAGGGTTTTCTACAATAATGACATAAGGTTTTTGGCACAATTTTAATCGGCTATGTTGATCATGATTACAGAGATAATAAACAAGATTACAGAGACACAAAAAAAGATTACGGTGATAAGATATCGCTGTAATCTATCTGTTCATCGCTGTAATCATTGCCGAACGGCAGTGAGGCGGTAATGCTATTTTCGATCAAATGGCTTGAGGAATTCTTACGAACAAAACTGGATATTGTCAGGTTGGAGAAGGTCTGTTTAAATCTCGGACTTGAAATAGAAGATAGAATCAATTACGCGCCGCAGGATATCGTCATTGGCAAGATTACTTCTATAAGACCTCATCCTCGGCAGAAGAATTTGGATATCTTGAAAGTCAGAACCAAGCGCGATAAGACAATCGTAACCGCGGCGAAGAATATCAAAAAAGGAGATTTCGTTCTTGTCGTCGATGCAGGTTCAAAGCTCAACGAAACCCTGGTCACCGAAAAGAAATTCGCCGGGGCCAAGTCTGAAGGAGTACTGGTAAGCGAACAAGAATTGGGCCTTGCTGAATCGTCAACCGGCGTCATTGTTCTGGAGAAAGGCAAGCCGGGCGCATCGTTCTCTTCATATTTTGACGACCTGGTCGTCGATATTGGCGCAACACCCAACCGTCCCGACTGGCTGTCCCTGGAAGGTATTGCCCGTGAGATATCCGGCAGTCTCGGAATAGACTATTCCAAATTGAGTTCACTAGACCGAATGTATGATCCCGTGCAGAAGAACAAAGCAGGCATTTTCAAGATAAAGATCGAAGATCTGAGCGGCTGCCCCAGGTATACAGGACGTGTTTTTGACGAAGTCAGGGTGGCCGAATCCCCGTTCTGGCTGAAGTGGCGTCTGCACTGCATGGGTATGAACGGGATAAATAATATCGTGGATATTACCAACCTGATAATGCTCCTGACCGGACAACCGCTGCACCCGTTTGACGCCGACCTGCTACGGGGAGGTATATTCATCCGTAACGCAAAACCGGGCGAGAGATTCGTGACCCTCGACGGCACGATCCTAAAACTCTCCGCTGAGGATCTGGTCATCGCAGATCGCGATGGGCCGGTTGCACTGGCCGGGGTCATCGGTGCGAAACGTGCACAGATATCCCGTGCAACAAAGAGAGTAATGCTCGAGAGTGCTTACTTCGACCCTAAACGCATTGGGCATACGGCACGACGTCTCGGTATAATGACCGATGCTTCAACACGATTTGAACGAGGTGGGGACATTGCAGTAGTCGATGCGGCTTCATCAATGGCCGGCGAGCTTTTCACCCGGCATGCAGGTTGCAGGGAAGCAGAATTTGTCGGCCAGGGCAAAAAATTCATTCCTAAGACGGTGCGTTTTTCACTGCCGCGTATGAACGAAATACTTTCTCTCGAACTTACATCTAAAGAGGTTAAACAAATTTTGGGAAGAATTAACATTCGGGTCTCTGGTTCTACGTCCCTTGCCGCGAAGATACCCCATTACAGGCGTGATATTCATATTGAGGAAGATATATTCGAAGAAATCGCACGGGTTTACGGTTACGAACGAATTCCTGAAACCGAGCCCACGAGATGTGCTGGACGAGCACAAATCAGCAGAGCCAGTGTTTACGAAGAAAAGATCAGAAACTATCTGGTTGGACAGGGTTTCGACGAGACGTATACCCTTTCATTGATGTCGTCCAAACTGCTCGCGGATGCCGGTTATGGGCAGTTTGTAAAGATCAAGAATCCGCTCAACGAGCGGTTCGATGCACTTAGACCAACACTCTTATTCGGGTTGTTGGATGCTCTTAATTACAATCTATCTAAAGGGAATATATCCCTCAGGTTATTTGAACGGGGAAATGTACTTTTGACTAAACCACCGTATCAAGAACGCCGGCTGGGCGTAATACTGGGTGGCGACCGTAACCGAGATTTCTGGCAAAAGGAAGAAGACAGACTCGACTACTTTGATGCTAAGGGCGTTGTCGAAAGTTTGTTTGAAATTCTGCATATTTCAGACATTAACTTCAAACCTGCCGCCAGGAAAGGTTTCAGTCATGGCGTCACGATTCATGTCTCGGGTAAAGAACTCGGCTTCTTGGCTTCTCTCGATACGGAACTATGCAAGGAACCATACTACTTCTTCGAACTGACAATGGAACCATTGTGGGATGTGATCGAAGATGCATTCTACATGCCTCCACCCAAGTTTCCTGCAAACACGAGAGATTTATCTTTCG
Source organism: candidate division WOR-3 bacterium (assembly GCA_029858255.1). Classification (NCBI taxonomy): domain Bacteria; kingdom Pseudomonadati; phylum Caldifarciminota; species Caldifarciminota bacterium. The sequence continues at coordinate 22,259 of JAOUFJ010000004.1, forward strand.
TCACAGATGACAAAGTGCAGGTTCCCGATATGATCAATGCAATATCCAGAATCGGAGGTCCGATCCTCGAACGAGTTGTGCTTTTTGATTACTATAAAGGGGAAAATTTAGGTCCCATGAAAAAAAGCTTAGGATTCCGTCTGCACTTTCGGGCACCAGACCGAACCCTTACTGATAGAGAAGTGGATGTCTTCATCAAGAGAATCACTCAAGAGGCGCTAAAGACATTCAATGCAAGTCTTAGAACAAAGGAGTAGAGTTGGACGAATTGACTAAGCTTGAAGAACGAATCGACAAGTTGGTTTCCCTGATCCGTGAATTGAGGCAGAAAGTCGAGGATTTAGAGGAAAACAACGGTCGTTTGCAGAATACTAAGCAAGAGGTTAAAAAAAGGGTTGATGGCTTGATAGAGAAGGTTGATAATCTGTTAATATAGGAGACGAGTTGAAGAAAACTGAGGTTATCGTTAACATCTTTGGAAATGATTATCGTGTCATTTCCGATGATGTGGATACCGAACGAATAAAGGAAGTCGCCGAGATCGTCGATGCCAAGATGAAAGAGATCCACCGCGAATTTCCCTTGCCTTCGACAACAAAAATCGCCGTTCTTGCGTGTCTGAACTTGGTTGACGACTATCTTCAACGTGAGAATCAAATGAACAAGAAGTTGTCCGGTATGGAAGAGAGGATAAGGTCTCTTATCCTCAAGATAGACGAAGCAGTTCCTTAATTCGTTCCCTGCAGTGCCCGTGATCGGTATGAAGTCTTGAGCCAACACCCATCTTAAGGGAGCCAAGTTCGATCAGGGATTTTACCCGAATTCGACTGGCACCCACCTTAACCTTGGGTTCAAAGACTTTTTACCACACGGCACTTGCGGGGAGCTTTATAAAATTGCCTCCGGGGGAGGTAAGGAGTCTTTATGATAACCTATACGTTTATCGCAATCGCCATTTTAATTCTGGCGGTCGTTTCAGCAATTTTCTTGTATCTACGTTTTGGCAAATCAAAATTGGCAAGCGCTTCGCTCGAAGCAAACCGCATAATAGAAGAAGCAAAAAGAGACGCTGAAAACAGCCGCAAAGCGGCCGACATTGCTGCCAAGGAGCATTGGTATCAGGAAAAAGTTAAGTTTGAAAAGGAAACAGCCTCACGGCGCAAGGAAATCGACCGGGCTGAGAAGAGGCTGTCGGAAAAAGAACGGGTTTTGGACAGGCATGAGCATCTGATCGTCGACCGTGAAAAGGAACTGATGACGATGCAACATGATCTCCAGAACAAGGAAAGAATAATCCATGCAAAATCCGAGAGATTCGATCAGATGATCCGGGAGCAGAATGAAGCGCTGCAGAAAATCGCGAATCTGTCAAAGGATGAGGCAAAAGTAATGCTCATGAGAAATCTCGAAGCCGAGGCCAGACATGAAGCCGCATCACTTATCAATCAAATAAAAGAAGAAGCCAAGGCAAAGGCTGAAGAGAGCTCCCGTGAAGTGATACTTCAGGTCATTCAGCGATGTGCAACAGCACACACCGCTGATACAACAATATCCGTGGTCCCGATCCCTTCGGACGAGATGAAGGGTCGCATCATCGGTCGTGAAGGAAGAAACATCCGCGCTTTCGAGAATCTTACCGGCGTCGAGGTTGTAATTGATGACACCCCGGAAATGATATCGCTCTCTTGTTTTGACCCTATCAGGAGAGAAGTGGCCCGTATTTCCATGGAGAAACTGATCACGGATGGTCGAATACATCCCTCAAGAATCGAAGACGTTGTACAGACCGCTCGAAAGGAAATCGAGGGTATCATAAAAAACACTGGCGAAGAAGTAGTACTCGAACTCGGCATCATCGGGGTCGCGCCAGAGGTGGTTAAATACCTCGGTAAGATGAAATATCGCACCAGTTATGGTCAGAATCTATTGCAGCATTCAAGAGAAGTCGCTTCCTTGTCCGCACTGCTTGCCCAGGAATTGGGTTTGGATCAAACGACCGCGAAGCGTGCGGGATTATTGCACGATCTGGGCAAGGTCGCCGATGGCACATTTGAAGGCTCCCATGCACACATCGGAGCTGAAATTGCAGGGAAGTTCGGAGAAGGCGAGATAATTGCCAATGCAATTGCCGCTCACCACGAAGAAGTGAAACCCATGTCATCCTACGCGGCAATTGTCGAAATTGCAGATTCGATATCTGGTTCCAGGCCCGGCGCACGCCGTGAAACGATCGAAGCATACATAAAAAGACTCAACACGCTCGAAGAACTTGCTTCGTCATTTGATGGAGTTGAGAGAGTATTTGCGATACAGGCAGGGCGTGAAATACGTGTGATGGTGCATCCCGAGAAGATCTCCGATATCGAGGCCGAAAGCCTTGCCCATGATATCGCGCGCCGCATTGAGAAGGAAACACAATATCCAGGGCAGATAAAAGTCACCGTGATACGTGAAAAGAGGGTGGTCGAAACGGCGAAATAAACTCCTGGACACAGAAGTCAAGAAGGTGAGAAACTTGATAGGATAGAAATTGAGAAGATAAGAGGCTGAGAAAGAACGAAACGGAATGATGTAGAGCCAATCTTGTCCAATCCCAAACAAAAATACGTCGATGATGATACCAACGAGATTGACGGTTTTTTAATTTCGCAATTCGCATTTCCAAATTCGAAATTTTGTATAAACGATATTAGCGGTAATAACGAACTAAACGAGATTAACGTCTTTTATCAAAGCAAAATCCCCATCACATCCGCAGTAAGAAGAATAAGAAAATGCAGGATAATGCACGGCAAGAAACTGCGAGCCCTCAGGGCGATCAACCCAAGAAATATACCGGCAATGACCGCGCCGTAAGCCTCGAGCTGCGGCTTCTTGAAGTGTGCGAGCCCGAATGCAATCGCCTGCACGAGCACACTCATGCGGCCAAAACTCCGCTCAAGCCCGAAAAGCATGAAACCCCGGAAGAAAAACTCCCATCCTATCATGTACCAGAGCTGCACCATTTGATAGAAGAAGAAATACCCCATACCCTGCGTCGCCTTGCGGTACAGCGGATAAACATGCTTCAGGTTCGTGAATCTGAAAGCAACGAAGAGAATAACCAGGAATATCAGATAGTAAAACAGAACATCCCTGAGCCATACCTTTGGGTTACCGAGGGCGATACCGTAATCTCTCGGCGATCGCTTGAAAGCAACGAGAAGAACAAAAGGCGCTATACCGTAAAGCGTACCGACCACGAGTAGCCGTTCCATAAATATCTCCCGTGGAAGAATGAAGTGGGTTCGACGCATGAACATGGCAAAAAGCAGTATCGTCGTGGAGTACATTGCGATAACCAGGGCCTCGCGGTCGATTTTCTTCAACTCATTTGCATAATCCCTGATAATTTTCAGCATGGCTTCATTATACACCTAACTTCGTATCAATCAAGGACCTTTCACACATACCAGCAGTTAAAGAAAATCATCGGTGGGTATAACTGAATTCCAAAAGCCAAACACTAAATACTAAATTCGAAATCCTAAACAAATCCAAATCTCAAAATACAAATGACCAAAAATATCGATTCAGCGTTGATACTAACGGAATTAACGAGATTAGCGGGATTAACGAAATCAACGGGCATAATGAAATTAGCGAGAATAACGTATTCAGTATCAGTGTTTCACGAATACGAGTTACGAATACGACAGACGTTTCATGTGAATAGTCCCTTGATTTCCCCTCTAATTTGCCTACAATTTCGCATGAAGGTAGTATTGATCGCACTTCTCCTGACTCAGTCACCTCACGAGACAAATCCAGTGAAGATCGTCACGGGTACTTTCTTAAAACTTTATCAAACATTGATATCTCCATCTCAGGGTGATGTCTGCAACTTCTCCCCTTCCTGCTCTCATTTCGCCAGCAAGTCAATTGACACCCACGGGATCTTCTGGGGTTCGCTAATGGCGTCAGACCGGTTGCTTCGCTGCAATCCGTGGGTGCATCAATCTTTTAACAAATACTATGTGGGGATAAAGGACCGTAAATACTACGATCCCATTGAAAACAACTTCATACTGAAGCCGATCCAAAGGCATCAGCGCAAAGATACCGTGAGCAAAGCGAGAAATTGAGTAAAGTACTTTGAGTATGATAATTCTGATATTTCTTCTCATTGGCAAGGTTGATTTATTCGAACCCCATAATATTCAGGCGTTTGCCGACTATCTCTATGACCGGGAGGACTACACTGCTGCACTGGGTGAATACCGCAGATATCAATTCCTCACCGATTCAGTCGAAACTTATATCCATGAAAGGATCGTCGACTGCCTGACACGTTTGGAAAGATACGAAGAGGCAATCGTCGCCGCAGATAACTTCGCCGATGCAAATAAACGCAATTTCACCAAAGGGTTGGTCTATTTCACGTCGGGGGCTCTGGATTCCTCACGTAAATATCTCGAGTCGGTTGACATTCCATATGACGGTGATGCGCGCAGGTTGATCGGCCTGGGATACGCTTACGAGTTCAACTTCGATAAAGCCGCCGCGTATATCCCGCTCCCTGAGAACCCGCCTTCCTACAAACAACCGGCACTTGGAGCTCTTTTTTCGATCGTGCCGGGCGGGGGTCACTTCTATACCGGGCGATTTGGTGACGGGATCTATTCATTCCTCGTCGTTGGCACCGCAGCGTTACTTTCTTATTACTATTATGACCGGGACGAAAAAGTCAAATTCGGTTTTTCGCTCGGTGCTGCGATACTGTTCTACGCCGGCAATATTTATGGCGGCATCAATTCGGTACGCAACTACAACTACTATGAAAATGAGAGATATCTTCAGCAGATCATCCTCAGAGAATAGCCATCATCCGTAACGATGTGCATATTGCTCGCGCTGTGCGCTCAACTCACTCTGGCTGATTCGCTATACGCGCACGGTTATCATGATGCCGCGCGTATCGAATATCTAAGATGTTTTTTCTTCTACCCTGAACTCAGACAGGAACTAAGACCAAGGTTGAATTATGCGATATCCGTGCTCGAGAGCGACGAACTGAGCGGCATCGAAGAGCTATATGGCATTGTTAATGACTTTCCAGAGCTACCAGACAGCGTGATCGATGAAATCGCCACAAAATACATGGAAGCCGGCCGATATTATCTGGCGACAAATCTGCTGGAAAAAGAAGAGGACAATGATCTCCTCGGTGTCGCATATCTCTTGGATGATCAACTCATCAATGCACGTAATACATTCCTCAGGAACGGAAACTATGAAATGGCGGCGAAAATTGAAGATTTCTTGCAGCATCCAATGAAATCCGAAAAAACCGCTCTTCTGCTGTCACTCTTCTTGCCAGGTTCAGGCCAGATCTATGCCGGCAATCTGCGTCGCGGAATCATGGATTTTCTCGTCAATCTCGGTTCTGGATACCTGTTCTATAACGCTGTTAAACAGCAAAAGTATGTCGATGCGAGTCTGATATTCTTTTTCCTCGTCAACCGATTTTACCTCGGGTCCCTTAACAACGCCCAAAAATCGGCTCTCGAATACAATGAAAAATATATCACAGAGTGGCGAAAAAACGTTGTTAAACCATATTTTGAGCATGATGTTGACCCACGTTGAGATATGCATTAGCGACGCAGCGCTGCAGCGAAGCTGCGGTCTTGACAAAAACTGAGTAGTATGTATAATAGCTCAAATAGGCATTTGTCCAAGTTGTAGCTGATTTGGCTCAATTCAGCGGACAAGCGGGCCTATAGCTCAGTTGGTTAGAGCGCACGCCTGATAAGCGTGAGGTGAGTGGTTCGATTCCACTTAGGCCCATGACCGGAAAGTTAGAAAGGATGAATGTGTTTCTATATCCGGCACAAAGGAGTTGCACCCATGACGGTGCAACATTAGAATAGGAAATAAGGGCAGTAGATTTTGCCCTGGGTAGTGTTAGAAAAAGGAGGAAAAATGATTAGGATCGCAACACTACTGGTGATAGTTGCTTGCCTGACAGTGATCGGGTGCCAGCCTCCAGAAGGCATGGCAGGTCCGACCAAAGAGGAATTCGATGCCCTGAAGATGCAGGTGGAAACCCTTCAGACCGACGTTGCAGATATGCAAGCTGCGATGGATTCTTTCATCGAACAATACAATATGCACATGGATAAATACCACAAAGGTGGCGCAACTGTAACCAAACCAACCACGCCAAGTGGTGGCGTGAAACCACCCACTCAAAAGTAAGGAGGAGATATGAAAAAACTGATAGGCATTACTCTTGCGGTGTCGGCACTTCTGATCGTTATCGGCTGTGAAGGTGAAGGAGACGGATTAGAAGCGCCAAACGTAACATATGATGTGATTGACGCTGGCGCAACCCTGGCTCTGGAATGGGATGCAGTAGATGGCGCCGACGGCTATTACATATATGCGGACGGAATCCTGATCGATTCGACAACAGGAACAGACTACGACGCGACCGTGCCTGCAGGATTCTACGGAGTTTCTGCATATGCCGGCGAGGACGAAAGTGCTACAGACGAGGTTGATTGTACACCGGTTGAAACAGCTAGCATTACCGTTTACGGCAACAGCGACCCTGATCCAGATCACCCGAGCGGTATCGGCTTTGCATCAGATGGTAGCTGCATAACTCTTGCACTTAGCGAAACGACGAATCATCCGCTCATCGATTTCTATTTTGACGATGCTAACTTCGTGAACCTGACGATCGTGTCTCCAGGCGATCATCAGCCAACCCCCTACAATGACGAGGAGAACACCACGGCCGCAAGCGGCAATGACTATGATGCCCTTGAGATCGCCGCCGAACCCGGCGTGGGTTTGTACAATACTCAGCGAACTCTGAACAACAACGCGGTTCTCTCATTCTGGATCGATCCGAGTCCGCCGAACTGGGGTGCGGTCGATGACTACTTTGGAAAGATAAAAGTCGTCAGCATCACTGGCACTGGACCCTATATGGCCGTGCTCAACGTTGCTTACCAACCAATTGCCGGTTTGCGTTGGGTGGTCACGCAATAGTACACACCTTTTAGAGAAAAGGGCGGGCATTGCCCGCCCTTTTTTTTGGCGTGTCATGGGGTCAGGTCTTGACTATTGACAAATCTCTTCGCCAATCCAAAATATCCCCCTGGTTGTATGTCCAGATAAAGAAGAAGTAAATTCATCCATTGTACGCAATTGTCAATAGTCAAGACCTGACCCCAGAGTTGTCGCAAATACTTCTCGATGCACTTCGCTCACTCGAAGAATAAAAAAGTATAGGCATGTACATCAACCCAATAGCGGAGATACAAAGCACTCGTTCTACGCCTACCTCAGTTGACTTCTGCCCGATTTGCATGTATAATTCACGCGATGAAGAACCAAGGAGGAATTGTGAAGCAATCTATTAGATTATTGAGCCTCAGTGTGGGCATTTTAGCTGTCGTTGTACTATCAGGATGCGAGGGTGAAGGGGACGGCAGCGCGCCCTTAAATGTTGTGCTCACCGGAACCAATTACGGACAGGAGGTCCTGCTTTCCTGGGAAGAGCCATCCAGCGGTCCACCCGGTAATTACATGATCTACTTCCGGGAATTCGACGCCACGGATTTCGTTCTCGGCGCAACGATCAACGGCGACACCATGGAATATGCCCATGACCCGGCAGGATCGACCGGAGACTACTATGTAGCCGCAAGATTCGGCAACACTGAATACGGTTCAGATACCGTGACAACCATACCCGTTCACACCGATATAGTTCTCATTTCGGAACTGAACGCAGCTGGAGAATCAGGATATGGGTGGGCTCTGGTCGAAGATTTCAGCGGTATTCTCTATGCCATCACCGATGCTTCAAATGCTCCGCTTGTTGACTTCTATGTCACTAATTTCGCGAATGATTCCCCCAGCGGACCATGGCCAGCACCATGGTACATTGCGAGTCCGGATACCGCCGTCGATGATCCAGGCGGCACTTCAGTTCCTCAGGCTGAATGGCGTCAAAACTGGTTTTCAGACCCGCTGCTTGACCCGCAGGCGATACTGCCCAATTTCGCACCAACCACATATTTCAAATGCATGAATGGTATAGAAGATGATACAACGTACATCGGCGTATACCTCAATACGGAGCAGCATTACGCGCTTGCCAAATTCTTTGATGCAGATACGACGACCGGTACTCTCCAGGTAGAAACCTGGTTCCAGAGCGTGCCGGATCTGCGTCTCATCGCCCATTAGGTGCATGGGGTCAGGTCTTGACTATTGACAAATCTCTTCGCCAGTCCAAAATATCCCCCCTGGTTGTATGTCCAGATAAAGAAGAAGTAAATTCGTCCATTGTACGCAATTGTCAATAGTCAAGACCTGACCCCAACCTGCCGTAATTGACTTCACCCATTTTTCAATGTATAATAACGTCTCAGGAGGAACAATGAGAAAAGTGTTATTCTTAATGCTTACAGTAGTAATATTCTCCTATGCCCAGTGTTTATCAGCACCAATAAGCACCAGGGTGGGCGTTAAGTTCGGATTCAACCCGGGAACATACAACCTTGATGACGGACTTGTTGAATTCAAGGGCACGGGCGTGCATTTCGGCTTCGGAATGGGGACCGACATCCTGAACTTGATAGCCCTTGATATGGGTGCACAGTTCAGAACAACGAATTACAGCCGCGACGTGTTATCGGTCAAACATACCATTTCATACAACAATCTATATTTTCCGTTCTTTCTTTCATTAAAAGCGGGCATGTTACCACTGATATCCCCTTATGTTGGTGCCGGTGTCGGTATCAATGTCCAATTCAACGGTACGAACAGGCTTGAGTCTAACGGTCTCGTTGTGGAAACGCCCATCGAGGGTTCTAACACAAATGTCTTTTTGATACTCGGACTCGGTGCTGAGATAAAACTACTCAAATTCAGAATCATGCCTGAATTCACTGCAAACATCAATGCCCAGGCCGATGATGCGGCTACCGAAACCCGCACAGAAGAGAATGTTGATTATCATTTTTCAGTCGGCTTTTATTACGCACCATAGTCCTCTTGATGCACGAATACGGCATCGATATTGGTTCAGTGAGTATCAAGCTCGCCGAATTCTCAAACGGCAGGCTTGTTCAGACCCGATACATAAAACACCAAGGGCAGCCTTATAATCTGCTGCTCAGTATATTAAAGTCAGCAGAAAAGATTGACCGGCTTGTCATGACCGGCAGTCTGGTCGAACCCCTGACCGATCTGCTCGGTGCAGTGCGTATTAACGAAGTTGAAGCTACTGCAGCCGCGATAATGCATTTCCATCCCGAGGTGAGATCGATCATCGAAATCGGCGGCGAAGATTCTAAACTCATCAACGTCAACGGAGGCATACGGGATTTTGCATCAAATACGATATGTGCTGCCGGGACCGGCATATTCCTGGATCAACAAGCCAGAAGATTATGCTATGATATTGATGATTTAGGTGACGTCGCACTGCGGGCGAAGAAGCCGGCCCGCATTGCCGGGCGCTGTTCAGTCTTTGCCAAGAGCGATATGATCCATTTACAGCAGATTGGAACCGCCCCCGACGATCTGATCGCCGGGCTGTGTCTTGCCCTGGCCCGCAATTTCAAGAGCGTGATCGCCAAAGGAAGAGAGATCGAAACACCCGTAGCATTCGTCGGCGGCGTGGCCGCAAACAAAGGTATGATAAAGGCATTCCATGAAACACTGCAAATTTCACCAGGGCAATTGCTGGTCCCTAAACACCATAACTCCGTAGGTGCAATAGGCGCCGTGCTCGCCGCAAGAAAATCGAATCTTCAATCGACATATAGGGGTCATGACAAACTGGCCGAATGGCTTGCCCTGCCAAAAATAGTGAAACGGCTGCCACCGCTGGATGGTAAAATGCGCAGGCCTCCTACGCTATCTTCGACCATCCCGGCTCAAAAAACAACTGCCTATCTGGGCATAGATGTGGGATCAATCTCGACCAATCTTGTACTTATCGACGAAGAGGGAAACGTCCTGGGACGCAAATACCTCTGGACCCGAGGACGGCCGATCGAGGTGGTACTGGAAGGACTGGCCGAACTGAGCTCCGAGATCGGGGACAAGGTTGATATTGCCGGCGCCGGGACCACGGGCTCTGGAAGGTATCTGATTGGCGAGTTCATAGGTGCCGATATCATCAAGAATGAAATAACTGCCCAGGCAAGGGCGGCATTCGAGATCGATCCTATGGTCGATACGATATTCGAGATCGGCGGGCAAGATTCCAAATTCATAAGTCTGCGCAACAGAACGATCGTCGATTTTGAAATGAATAAAGTCTGTGCCGCAGGTACTGGTTCGTTCCTCGAGGAGCAGGCCGAAATTCTCGGCGTCGAGCTGAAAGAATTCGGTGACCTTGCACTACAGGCAAAATCACCGATCAATCTCGGTGAGAGATGCACAGTATTCATAAATTCTGAAGTAATACATCAACAAAAAGATACACAAGAGCGCGAAAACCTGCTTGCCGGCCTGGGCTATTCGATAGTGTACAATTACCTCAACCGCGTTGTCAGCGGCAAGGAAATAGGCAAAAAGATATTCTTCCAGGGTGGGGTAGCAGCGAACAAATCCGTTGTCTCAGCATTCGAGGAAGTACTGCAAAAAGAAATCGTAGTTCCTCCCAACTACGATGTGACCGGTGCGATTGGCATAGCCCTGATCGTGCGCGACTCAAGCATTAAGCGCACCAAATTCAGAGGCCTCAATCTTGCATCGAAATCATACACCTCGATTTCATTCACATGCAAGGACTGTAGCAACGCATGTGAAATAAATGAAATAGCTATCGCCGGCGAGGAGATTATCCATTATGGCGGTCGCTGCGGAAAATATGAAGAAAAAGAGAAAAAAAATGACAAGGTAATTCCAGATCTATTCAAACTTCGCAATGATATCTTTTTCAGAACGGAACAAACGACCGGACCCGAAATCGGTGTGCCGAGATGTCTGATCATGTATGAATTGTTTCCCTTTTTCTACGAATTTCTCAAACAACTGGGATTTAATCCGGTCCTGTCCGAACCGACGACACGCAAGGTGATTGAATATGGATCTGAACTGGCGCTTGCCGACACTTGTTTGCCGGTCAAGGTTGCCCTCGGTCAGATACAAAGCCTGCTCGGCAAGGGAATTGACCGGCTCTTCATACCAAGCGTCATTACCATGCAGCCCCAGGATGAGATTTTTCCGCGCAGCTATGTCTGTCCGTACGTCCAAGCACTCCCTTACCTCACGAGGGCCGTGTTTGGCGAAGAAGTCGTAGTCCATGCACCCTATCTGCATTTCGACCGGGGGCAGGCAGGCGTCGAGGAATCCCTGGTACAGTTCGGCAAGGATGTCGGCAAAACAAAAAAAGAGGTAAAAAGGGCGATAGAAAAAGCCCTGAATCACTGGGTCAATATTCAAAACGAGATCAAGAAACTCGGCAGAGATGTAATGGAGCAAATAGAACACACGGCATTTGTTGTGTGTTCAAGACCATACAATGGTTTTGACGTGGGAATGAACCTGAACTTACCAAAGAAACTTCGCGATCTCGGAGTACTGGCTATACCGCTCGATTTTCTTGATCTGGACTACAAATCAATCAAGACAGATTTCAGCAACATGTACTGGCATTATGGCCAACGTATCATGTCGGCGGCCGAACTGATCAGAAAAGATGAACGTCTTTTCCCGGTATATTTATCTAATTTCGCCTGCGGGCCCGATTCCTTCCTCACCCGGTTCTTCCGAGAAAAGCTCGGGGCCAAACCATTCCTGCTGCTTGAAATAGATGAGCACTCCGGTGATGCCGGGTTCATAACGAGATGTGAAGCATTTTTGGATAGCATCAGAGGCGCGAGTAGATCCGGCGCGCCAAGAAAAATAAATCAACGCAGCGAAGTAAAAGAGGGAAGAACAATATACGTGCCATATATGTGCGACGGCGCGCGTGTCCTTGCCGGCGCAATGAAGCGTGCTGGCATCGATGCTGAGGTTCTGCCCAAGCCCGATGAAGAATCTATCAGCATTGGCCGGCAGTATACCTCGGGTCGAGAATGCATCCCGGCCATCATCACGGCTGGTGACATGGTAAAGAAGATAAACTCACCTGACTTTGACCCACAGAGCAGCGGATTCTTTATGGCTCAAGGTTCTGGTCCCTGTCGCTTCGGACAGTACTACAGACTGCATCGCATCATTCTCGACGAGCTGGGACACGGAGATATTCCGATCTATGCACCGAATCAGGGTCCGAGCTTGTTTGATGACCTCGGCACAATGGGAATCACTTTTCTCACGTCGGCATGGGACGGCGTATGCGCGGTCGATGCGTTAGAGGCGAGGGCAAGAGAGATAAGACCATACGAAGCACATGCCGGACGAACAGAGGAGATATACAATAGATACCTCGACGATTTATGCATGCTGATCGAAAGGGGAAAAAGTATTGTTCCTTTGATTCGTGAGGCAAGAAAAGATTTTGATGCAATTCGGGTTGACCGCATCGATAAACCGAAGATTGGTATTGTTGGGGAGATCTACGTGCGCTCTCAGGAATTCAGCAACAATTTTGTGATCAGACGGCTTGAAGGCCTCGGCTGCGAGATAGCTTTACCGTCCATCGGTGAGTGGTTTCTATATCTGAATTTCACCAGAGTACGTAACTGTCGTTGGTTCCGACAATACCGCAGGGTAATATTCACGAAAATATTCGACCGCTATATGAAACACCGTCAGAAAAAGATATTTGGCATTCTCGGTCTCCAACCGGAGGCTTCGGTGCATAAACTTTTCGATCATGCCAGTTCTTATATGCACTCAACCCTGGAGGGTGAAGCGGTCATGACTATCGGCAAAACCATTGATTTCATCAAGGAAGGATTCGATGGTGTCGTGAATGTAATGCCGTTCACCTGCATGCCGGGGAATACTGTCACGTCTATCTACAAGAAGATCAAAGATGATTACCGTGATTTTCCGCTCTTTAATCTATCTGTCGATGGTCTCGACCATGCGGTCGACACCATGCGGCTGGAAACCTTCGTTGCACAAGCCAGAACGCACCAGCGGGTGGTAACCTTGACAACCAGTTAGTTTAGCATATAATTTTCGGACGCTGCGGGTGTAGCTCAGTGGTGGAGCATCGGCTTCCCAAGCCGAGGGTCGCGGGTTCGAATCCCGTCGCCCGCTTTAATTTTTCTCATTGACGAGGAGGTATCGTGCGAAATACGTTTATGTTCTTGATAATTGTCGCCACTTCTGGACAAATTTGCTTTGCCGAAATGGATTGGGAGAATTATGTTCTTAAGGAATCCGCGACCCATCAGGAGCAAGCGTTCGATCTGCTGAAAAATGAACTCTACAGTTTGCAGTATGATGCAACAAGCACGGTCGGTGAATTCCTCCTCGCTTACGACCGCGGGGAACCCCTGACTGAACATCTCCACCGGTATAAGATGGACCAGTACTATCTCACGGACGGCACGACCGAATTTGGATTCCATCTGGCGCTGAAACCTTCGATCATTTCTTTGATCCTCCCCGAGAAAAAGCCAGTCCAGATGGTGGTACCGGTGCTTTGTCCAACCTGCGGACAAGAATGGCCGGCCGACAAGAAACATCCCGCAGGATTACAATTGAAGCCAAAGGAAATTGAGACGGCAAAATATACGAGTATCATTATCGATTGCAGCAGGTTGAACATTGCCTCCTGTTTTTTCCCGAGAGTCTACAATGAGAAATTTCAGGAGGTATACTCTATCGACTTTGCCGACTCTCACCACGTTATAGATAGAGGGTTAGTGCAATACATCGAATCCGGACTTTCTGATAATCCATTAATTGGCGAAAACCCGCTGAGAATCAAAGCCCTCGCAACAATGGGTCCTCACCGCACCGATATCAAGATCTCATCGCCTGATGCCAGGCGTGTACATGGTTCTCAGAGTAATTTGGAACTGCTAAGAGAATGCCGTGTCGTTATTATATCTGGGCAGTAGTTGTCTTATTCGCAAGCTGCGCCTCGCTTTTTGACCGCAAGACCGATTTTGAGCGAGGGTTGATTTCATACAAGAACGGCCAATTCCGCGAGGCAGCCAACTATTTCAATGCCTATCACAAAGAGCATCCTCATTCAGATTCTACGCTCTACTACTTATTCAACTGCTACACCAAACTCGACGAACCTGAGAATCAAATACTTACTCTGGAAAAACTGGCCGGCCGTGGCATTAACGATCCGAACATCTATCTGAATCTGATATTTCTCTGCCGCAAGCACGCGAAGTACGATCTATTATACGCAGCGCTGCTGAAAAGCCCGCAACCGCTTGCCGATGATATGGACAAGCACCTTACCCTGACCCGTAGGTTCCTGGCGGAATTGATTTCTGGCGCCTCGAGACAAAGGTTAAAAACCGACGCAATGGTCTTTTGCATATCAAGAGGCTATCTGCCACTATTCCCTGATGGTAAGACATACGAAGAAGATACGCTCACGATAGCCAACCTCATTGTGCTCTTAGACCGCCTCGTCGACCCTCTCTATCCTCGTAACCTTTTTCCAATGAAGGAGATAAGCACAAAATCCTACCTATATCTCCCTTATATGAGGCTCGTCGAACTCGGAGCAATGGATTTCGATCCCTACCTCAAGCCTGATCACACCGCCAGCGTCCTTGCAGCAACCAGGGCACTCGATCTATTGGTCACAAAAGGATACCTTGATAAGGCTCATTGATCGCTACCTCATCAGAGAATTCATACCTCCCTTCATATTCTCAACGATTGCGCTGACCTTCATCCTTCTCATGAACGAATTGTTCCGGCTAATCGACCTCTTTGTCAGAAAAGGCCTGCCAATAGGGATTGTAGGACAGATACTCATCTACACCCTCCCCCTGATCCTGTCGTATAGCGCACCCATGGCAATCCTCGTAGCAATCATCATGAGCTTCGGCCGGGCTGCGCAGGACAATGAGATACTTGCTCTTAAGACAAGTGGTCTTCCTTTTCGTTCCATCATGCGCGTTCCATTTGCGATAACGCTGACTTTCACGCTGTTCCTCGGATTCTTTAATAATTACCTGCTGCCCGAATCGAATCATCGCGTCCGAAATTTAATGTTGGACGTAACACGCAAGAGGCCGGCCGTGCGTTTACCCGAAGGTATCTTTACGAATGAATTTCCTGGCTACACCATATACATTGGCGAGAAAGATGAAGGCCGTTCAATCATTCGTGACATAACTATTTACGACGCGCGTGATGGCGTGCTCATAACTGCCCCGCGCGGTGAGTTAAAGAGTTTTGACGAGGAGGATGTTCTTCGATTCACGCTGTTTGACGGTGAACTACATCAGCTGGTCGACAGCGCCAAATACCAGAAGACTCAATTTGACAAACAAATAATCAACATGAAACTCGACACCGATCTGGTAAGAAAGGAACGCAGTTACCGAAATGAAAATGAGCTGACCGTTGACGGGCTGGAAGATATGATCCGGGAAACGAAACAGAAGATCGCCGGCCTGCGGCTCGAGATCATTGGTATCGGCACAACCGCGATTGAGAGCTATCTTCAGGGCGATGTTTTCGGTTTCGACAGAGCAAACTTTGAGATCGAGCGTCGAATAAAGACGATCGAAGGTGATTCGAGAAAGCTTTCACGCTATGAGGTCGCTTATTACAAGAAGTTTTCCCTCGCCTTTGCCTGTATAGTATTTCTGATAATCGGCGCGCCCCTCGGATATATATTCAAGCGTGGCGGAATAGCCGGTATCCTGGTGGGCGTTCTGTTATTCTCTTCCTATTACATCCTCGTCATTGCCGGCGAAGAGTTTGCCGATCGCAGGAATTTTCCTGCCTTCTGGGGCATGTGGCTCCCCAATTTCATTCTGCTCGGCATCGGTTTATATATGTTCCTGATGGCAGAACTTGACCGCTCCCCATTACGGAAACTGTTCAAATGAGCATCATCAACCGCTACGTACTCAGGCAATTCATCCGCTACGGGGTTATCTGCCTTGGCGTTTCCATATTCATATATGTGGTGATCAATCTGTTCGATAATCTGGGCAAGTTCCTGGCAAAAAATGCCTCGGCACTGGACATAATGTTATACTATGTGTATCTGACGCCCTCCTATGCCATACTACTCATCCCGGTTGCATCCATGATCGCAGTATTTCTCGTGTTCGGAATCATGACGAAGAACCGGGAACTGCTTATCTTGAAGACAAGCGGATTCAGCATCAATAATCTCTTCTACCTCCTGTTGCTGACAGGGGTCGCTATCGCCATCGGTACATTCATTTTTCAGGAAACAATAGGGGTCTGGGCTCAAACGAGGTTGATCGAACACGAACAGGTAAGAATAAACCGGCGTCCAAAGAGAGAAGATCTGTGGCGCCGTAATTTCTTCTACTACGGTGAGGACAACTGGATATATTTCGTCCGCAAGTTCGACGGCAGGATCAACACCATGGATGATGTGATCCTGTGGAAGACGACCCGCGACAACAAGGTCAAAAAACGGGTCGACGCGCCACACGGCCGGTTTGACGGCATCTGGGTATTTGAAAATGCAACCCTGCGCCAATTTGACACCCTGGAACACGAAATTGTGACCAGACACTCGCTCCTCACGATGCCCGAACTCGCAGAAAAACCCACTGATTTCCTGAAGAGAATTAAACCGGCCGAGGAAATGAATTTCCTCCAGATATCCGCATTTGTGAAGAAAAGGCAACGCGCAGGGCAGGATGTCGCAAAAGAGGAGGTTGAACTGAACTACCGTTTTTCTTACCCCATAATCACTCTCGTGCTGCTTCTGATAACCCTCCCGATTTCAGTGGTCCTGCGCAGAGGCGGGATCGCCGTCGGCCTGGGCATAAGTATCGGCCTATCATTTGTCTACTGGGGGTTCATTCAATCAAGCCGCGCCTACGGCGTTGCCGGCATCCTGAACCCGTTTCTCGCCGCTTGGCTACCCAACATAGCATTCGGTGTCATCGGCCTAATATTGTTTCTCAGGGCACCTCGCTGAGCAAAAGCCTCAGAAAATAGCCATGTTGACATTTCTCCAAAATTAAGTTAGAATAGAACAATGTGGTTCAAGAAAAAGATCGAAGCCAAGGCGGAAGACAAGCTGCAATTGCCTGACGGGCTATGGGCAAAGTGCGAGGCCTGCGGTGAAATTCTATACCGAAAGGAACTCGAGAAGAACCTCTGGATTTGCCTAAAGTGCCAATTCCATTTCCGTATCAGCTGCCGCGACTATATCAACCTGCTTCTGGATAATGCGCAATTTGAGGAGCTGGATGCAAACCTTGAACCAATGGACCCCCTGGAATTCCCCAACTACAAGAAAAAACTGAAAGAAGCGCAACAGAAAATGCAGATGACAGATGCAGTCGTCTATGGATTGGCAAAGATCGGGGAAACGCCCATTGTCTTCACGGCAATGGACTTTGGCTTCATGGGGGGAAGCATGGGTTCTGTCGTTGGCGAAAAGGTCGCCCGAGCCATCAGGCGGGCATACGAGGCAGAGATCCCGCTGATAATACTCTCCGCATCGGGTGGAGCACGCATGCAGGAAGGCATTCTTTCTCTCATGCAGCTGGCAAAAACCTCTGCCGAATTGGCCCTATTGAACCAAAAGCGAATCCCATACATTTCAATTCTTACTCATCCAACAACCGCAGGGGTGATGGCGTCCTATGCGTCACTCGGTGATATCATAATCGCTGAACCCGGAGCGTTGCTCGGATTCACTGGCCCGCGCGTAATTGAGCAGACCATTGGCAGCAAATTACCCCCGGGCTTCCAGCGGTCAGATTTCATGCTGGATCACGGGCAGGTAGACATCGTTGTGTCCAGAAAAGACCTGAGAAATACCCTGATCAAAATCCTGAATATTATCTGGAAGCATGCCTAGACTCCTTCTGGAGAATGTTACAAAAGTATATGACCGGGAAGTCTATGCGGCAAAGGATATCTCATTTGCCGTCGAGCCCGAGGAGTTCACGGTGCTCGTTGGGCCCTCAGGTTGCGGTAAGACCACAACACTGAGGCTGATCGCCGGTCTCGAAGAGTTAACGTCTGGCGATATTTACATAGATGGCCAACGCGTAAACGATGTATCGCCAAAGGATCGAGATGTGGCCATGGTCTTTCAGAACTACGCCCTGTACCCGCACATGAGCGTCTACGATAACATGGCATTTGGATTGCAGGTGCGTAAATACCAGAAGCAGGAAATCAAAGAACGCGTAGTTGCAACCGCGGAGACCCTTGGTATCTTGAGTCTATTGGAGAGAAAACCGCGCCAGTTATCAGGAGGTCAAAGACAGCGAGTTGCCCTTGGCCGTTCGATCGTGCGCAACCCAAGGCTGTTCCTGTTTGACGAACCACTCTCTAACCTTGACGCCAAGATGCGCGTGCAAATGCGCGCCGAATTAGCGCGCCTTCACAAAAAAATTCATGCTACAATCATCTACGTAACTCACGACCAGGTGGAAGCAATGACCCTCGGGCAAAAGATCATCGTGCTTAAAGATGGAGAAGTACAGCAGGTTGCAGACCCAATGCAACTCTACAAGGACCCGAGAAATAAATTTGTTGCCGGTTTCATTGGCAGCCCGCCAATGAACTTTATCGGCGGTACAATTGTCAAAAAGAATAGGACAATTGTCTTTCACAGCAGAGACTTGAATCTTATTCTCAACAAGAGAAGTGAGAAAATGGCCGATCACAAATTAAGTATAGGCATAAGACCAACTGATTTTTCAATTGCCAGGGGCTCTCAAATAGAAATTGTCGTAGATGTCATTGAACCAATGGGCACTGAGCTATACGTGCACGGGCGGACCGGTAGCACAATGTTGTCAGCCCGGGTTCCCGAGGATGCCGCGCCGCAAGTCGGCAAATCGTTTATCCTCAAGATCGACCCGGGAAAGATCTACTTCTTCGATGAAAAAACAGAACAAAAAATTCAATAAAAAGATCTTGCGCCTGGGGCTTGTCAGCATGATCCCGCTCTGTTTGGGGCTCGGGATCGGTGCTTATTACTCAGTAGTAAGCGGGCTCCCGCCGGCAGAATCGATTTCTTTCTTCGCACCACCCATTTCTACCAAAGTATTCGATGATCAGGGAAACGTGATAAGCCAGTTCTTCATCGAGCGACGGGAACTAACGAGTCTCGACCGCGTGCCCCAGTACCTGAAAGACGGATTCATAAGCATCGAAGATAAGAGATTCTACAGCCACTGGGGTGTGGATATGCTGAGGTTTTTCAAATCGATGTTGATCAATGTCGTGAACATGCATATCGTACAGGGCGGGAGCACAATAACCATGCAGCTCGCCCGGAACATGTTCCTGACAATGGAACAGACGATCATGCGTAAATTGAAAGAAATGGCACTGGCGATACGGATTGAACGCGCTTTTACCAAAGATGAAATACTCGAGATGTACCTCAACCAGATCAATTTCGGACAGGGGCATTATGGCGTCGCCACCGCTGCCGAATACTATTTCGACAAAGACATATCAGAACTCAACCTCACCGAATGCGCACTGCTCGTCGCCCTGCCGAAAGGAGAAGGTTATTCTCCATACAAACGGCCCGAACGTGCAATACAACGGCGTGACCTCGTCCTGAAAGCGATGCTCGATAACAAGGTCATTTCCTCCGAAGATTACACGCGTGCAGTGAATGAACCGCTCGGTGTTGTCGAACAGAAGAAGGAAAGGCGCGTGGGCGAATATTTTCTCGAGGAAATAAGACGTTATCTTGAGCTTAAATACGGACCGGAATTTCTCTATCGAAGCGGCGCAAATATCTACACGACGATGAATACGCGCATGCAAAAGGTCGCTGAAGAGGTACTGGAAAAGCATCTCACAAAACTGGAGAAAGACCAGAGATTACCCCATCCGAAATCTGAGTTCGATTCGATCGGTCTCGCCGATACGATAACCGCGATACCCTATCTTCAGGGTGCGTTCGTTCTGCTAAATTACCACACGGGCGAGGTCAAAGCGATGATCGGCGGCCGCAATTTCACCCAGAGCCAGTTCAACAGGGCAACCCAAGCGCGCCGCCAGGCAGGGAGCGCATTCAAGATATTCGTCTTCACAGCAGCCGTCGATAATGGCTTCACGCCGACCGATATAGTACTTGACCTGCCGATCGTCCTCGAGATTCCCGGCATGGACAGCATTTATCGTCCCTCTAATTACGACCGTACATTCCTGGGACCGATCACCGTGAAGAATGCCCTGAAACATTCAAGGAATCTCGTTGCGATACGACTCATCAGGAGCATCGGTCCGGAACTGGTAGTGAGTTACGCTCACAACCTCGGCGTTGCATCGCCCTTGCTTCCGGTCGTATCACTGGCCCTGGGCGCTTGCGAGGTGAATTTATTGGAAATGGTCAGTGCCGCCGGAACGATCGCCGATCTGGGTGAAAGGGTCGAACCGATAATGATCAGAAAGATAACCGACAACGACGGCACCTTGATTGAGATCAATAACCCGCTTCCGGAAAGAAGAATTTCAGCACAGACCAGCTATATAATGACCGACATCATGAAGTCCGTGGTGAATGGAGGAACTGGCTATCGGGTTCGTGAATTCTACAAAGGAAATGCTGCGGGTAAGACGGGGACGACCAATAATTACAGTGATGCCTGGTTCATCGGCTACACGCCCGAATACGCTTGCGGGGTATGGGTCGGGTATGACAATAACGACAGGATATTCCGTGGCGCCACAGGCGGTTTCACATCCGCGCCGATATGGGGCGATTTCATGGCACGCATCGATACCTTGCAGAACAAGGAATTCCCCAGGCCTTCATCCGGGCTATCCTCAACCCGCATTTGCTCACAAACCGGGCTCCTGGCAAGACCATCCTGTCCTGAGGTGATCGACCAGGTATATATTGAAGGCACTGAGCCCACCGAATTGTGCGACACCCACGTATTCAGGGATCGGTTCCGCCAGTATGAAGAGGAATTCGAAAAGATCGACGAGTCAATAATCGAAGGTTACTAGTGACTCTCAGCCGCGCACTTTTACAATACCAATAGCACAAGAAACCCAGCGTAAACAAATACCAACACCAGCCACGTGGAAATTTCTCCTCTAAGGTTACGCAGCCTGTAACAAGCTTCACGCACTGGTTTTCCTTTCAGGTAATCCATCTCGCCGAGAAGAATACTCACGTAAATTAACAGGAACAAACCCAGGTACAACAAACCCATCCATCGCGGCGGGTTGTAGAGGATCAAAACACCGACCACGAGAAAGAAATTACCGATATATAGCGGGTGTTTCAAATACCTGTAAGGTCCATTTCTGATGATATGTTCCGCTTGAAATTCTCGGCGCCGGGCATCACCACCTATGTAACCTGCAGCCCAGATCCTGATCGTCAAACCAAGCACGACCGCAGCGTGGCCAGCCATCGAGTGGCGAGGATTTGCAGCAATAACAAGAAGCACAAAGGCGACAGCAGCGATTGCTGCGCGATACCGGAATAAATGGCGGCCTATTTTGAAGAGAGTCCTCACATGAATAATGCCGGGAAGGGGATTTGAACCCCTATACCCTTGCGGGCGCTAGGTCCTGAACCTAGTGCGTCTGCCAATTCCGCCATCCCGGCCTAACCTGATAACTGATAACAGTCAACAGATATCTGGTATCTGTTATCCGTCAAGAGTTAGTATACACAGAGAAAGGTTCAAGTCAACGGAACAACTGGAATTCTGGATATTGCGATACGATTAAGGAGCAGGAACTTCCTTCACCCGCGGGTACTGTCCATACAAACGCCGGTAGATCTCTGGATAATCAGATTTGCCGCCGAGCAGCATTGTCGTTATGGGAAATGCCTTCTTGGCCAGAACCGACATCTGATGGGCTATGCTACGGATATCCCACTGCGCAGTCGGATCTTCCCGGAGTCGAGAAATGTGATACAACTCCCGCAGATTCACTTTCATGAGCACCCGCCTGCGGTGCGCGTTGGTCAGGATATAACTGCCGATACGGGGAAGTTTTTTTTCGAGTTTATCGTAAAAACGCTCGGTCATGTCTACCACCTGGAGAAACCCGTTCTCCTCTCTGACTGCCTTAACCGACTGCGGCACGGTTACGCCAAGATTCGGATCATAATCACTCCAGACAATTGAAGCCACACGGTGGCGCTTCAGTTGTCCAAAACATCCTGCAGACACGATCAGCGAGTAAGAAAGATCAGCATATTCGAATTCTCTGAGCAAAACATCATATAGCTCAACCCGACCGCATGCCTTTTTGAAGAGATCCAATTTCTTTCTTCTGGACATTGTCCTCACCGTCCTCAAGCAAGCAAGATAATTCCCGCCCGACACACTGAAGAGCAACGTGGCCAGTATTTTGTTATCACCATCATTCGTATGGTCGACAAGCTGCACCTCATGCTCTCGTCTCAATTTGCCGGTGCTATTGATACCAGCCGTATGGTCCAGCAATTCTTCGTAGGTTTTCTGGTCGTAATCATTTGCCTCGTAAAAGAGAATGATCGAAGGTGAGATCTTTTTTACACTGCCAAAGAGTTTCCTGCCCAGTTCCCGTATCTCGGCCAGATGATGTGAAGCGAATCGCCGTATCATCAATTCCAGATTACGCGCGTTCACGGTCGCGCCAACCTGAGTCTGGGTCGCAAGGGATAGTATATAGCGCGCGTCCTCCTTCGCCAAATTTTCCAGGAGACGTCGGTCCTGAAAATTTTTGTCCAGTCTCGGCAGTCTGGTGAAGTTGTAGTTCTTTATTTTTTCAAACAGCAATTTATAGAGCTCATTCTGCAGGCGGATCATATCTTTGAATTCCACGCGCAAATTCTTGTTCTGCATCTCTTCCGGCACTACATAATCACCTTCCAGGGTCACGTAGCGTTGTGATTTCTCTGTATACGAACACAGGCGGAACTTCTCGAATTCCTCGACAGCTTTACGGGAAATATCAAGGATATCGAAATTAAAAACTGCGTGCTCGGCCACTGAATGATGCCCCATTTCAAAAATGATCTTCTGATTCGATGCCCTTGCCCTGGCGACCTCATGCCTCGCATTTTCTCTGAGTTCATCGATAGATTTAGGACTGCGGCTGATCCGCGCGTAGGCAGCGGATATGGATTCGGGGGTCAACACGATATTTCCTTTTCTGTATTCTTTCAAGGCGTCGAGGTCGATATTGTAGCCCGCCAGGATAACCCGCATAGGTATTACCTTCTCCCCCGAAATCTTGCTTCGATATCTTTGGCCAAACGTTTTAATGTTGGATACATCTTCACCGCCGCCTGCTGATATGCAACAAGGTCACGGCCAACCGGGTCAGGTACTTCGGTATATTTTGTCTTGCGTCGGTACTCCCGAAGGAGAAAGGTCCTTACCACCGCATCAGGGTTGATTTCCAGCACCGTTTCATAATGTTTGAATTCCATCACCAGTACTAGATCGGCCCAGTCAATCAGTTCCCGGTCAAGGTAGTTGCTCCGGTGGCGGTCGATCGAACCGCCGTATTCCTTGACCACTTGCCTCGCATAATGTGCAGACTGCAAACCACCCATCGCAATCGTCCCGGCCGACCTTACTTCACAGTACTTAGGGTTGATCAACGTCTTCAACATGCCCTCGGCCATCGGACTGCGGCAAGTATTCCCACTACACACAAACAGCACATTGAATTTCAGTGAAGCCTTCAGCGTCACTCTACGCCCGTAGACCTTTTCGATCGCCAGTATCGGAACCGCGCCCTTACGCATTACCATCGGCGGCGTCGCCGTAAGATCAAGCACCGTTGAAGGCGGTGAGTACAGCATACCGCCATCGACGACAAGTCCCACTTCCGTGAAATGTTCAATAATGTCATAAGGTGATATCATTGGCGGCTCGCCGCTCTTGTTGACGCTGCTTACGGCAAGAGGTCTGCGGTACTCTGCGAGTAACTTCAGCACGAAATCATTTTGAGGAATTCGAATGCCGATCTTATCAGTGATATACGGCAGTGAAATGTCGGATTTCTTCTTGACGATAATGGTCAACGGGCCGGGAACAAAAAAATCTATTATCTTCTTCTTCACGGGGACCGCGAATTTGTCTATGTCACCCCTGCTTATGAATAGGGTAAATGGTCTTTCTTCCCGTTGTTTTGTATCAAAGAGTTTCCTGACCGCTGCTTCATCACCGCCGTCGACTGCAAGGCCGTAAACCGTATCAGTTGGTATTGCTATTATCCCCTTATTCTCCAATATCTGGGTTATGCGCCTGAGTGAATTGAATGCCTCGGCAAGTTTGATGATCATAGATATTGAAACAGCAGTCTAAGCTGCTACTTTATCTTCAGTTGATTATACAGACGGCTGGCGAATAACGCCGCGTTCTTGGCACCAGATTTACCAATGCCAAAGGTCGCTACCGGCACTCCGGAGGGCATCTGGGCAATTGACAGCAGAGAATCGAGCCCGCCCAGGGTCGAAGCCGGAATGGGTACCCCAAGCACCGGTATTTCGGTCATCGACGCAATGAACCCGGGTAGATGTGCAGCCAGCCCCGCGCCAGCAATGATCGCAATGACCTCCTCATCTTTCGCCCTGGCGATCAATTCTCTGATCTTGTCAGGTTCACGGTGAGCCGAGTGGATAAATACTTCGTGTGGAATAGATCCTTTTTTTAAATACTCTTCAGCCGGTGCCATCGTTTCGGTGTCGGACTTGCTGCCCATGAAAATCCAGACTTTCATTTTCGCCTCCTCCGCTTCATCTTCTTCATGCCAGTGTTGCCAATATCCTTACGATAGTACATACCCTTGAAATGTATTTTCTTGATCTCCTCGTAGGCGCGTTGCTTGGCGACTTTCAGATTATCACTTACCGTAACGACATTCAGTACTCTTCCCGACGCGGTGACTAATTTCGATTCATCTATTTTGGTACCAGCATGAAATACCAGCGTGCGGGAATCAAGTTTCTGCTTGAATTCAATTTCTTCACCAACCCGGTAATCATTTGGATATCCGGCTGATGCCAAAACTACACACAGTGACCATAGATTCTTTGCTTTTATCGGCTCGTCAGAAAGCTTACGTTCAGTCACTGCGACCATAGAACCGAGCAGATCGCTTTCCACAAGAGGAAGAATCACCTGTGTTTCTGGATCTCCGAACCGACAGTTGAATTCTAATACCTTGGGGCCGGTTGATGTTATTATCAACCCTGCATAAAGCACACCTTTATAATCAAGCCCCTGGTCCCGCATCGACAGAACCGTAGGCTGGATAATTACATTCTCGATGATGTTCGAAATACGTTTATTCACCGGATACGGGGCGTATGCTCCCATGCCGCCGGTATTTGGTCCACGGTTCCGGTCATACAACTTCTTATGATCCTGCGACGAGGGAAGATAGCTGACCGAAAGGCCATCGGTTAGCACAAACACGGATGCTTCCTGCCCGGTCAGGAATTCTTCAACCACGATACGATTTGCTGCCTCGCCAAGTTTATGTTGCACCAGAAGTTGATCGACAATTTTCTCGTATTCACGCTTATTGTTGGCTGCGAAGACACCCTTGCCAGAAGCTAGGCCAGCGGCCTTTACCACAACCGGAAATTTGTTTATCGTCTTTATATATTTCAATGCCTCAGATGCCGTTTCATATATTTGAAACTTCGGTGCCGGGATGCCAAACTTACCCATGAATTCCCGGGCAAATGATTTATCGGCTTCGATACGGCTGGCGTTCTTATTCGGCCCGAACACTTTAAGCCCGGCGTTTTCGAATTCATCAACAATACCCATTGCCAGAGGTAATTCGGGCCCGATGATCGTGAAATCTATCTTTTTCTCCTGGGCAAAATGTAGAAGGCCCGGAATGTCCGATGCTAAGATATCGACACAGGTCCCTACCTGGGCAATACCCGGGTTACCTGGCGCGGCGTATATCTTCCTGACTCTTTTTGCCTTGCTGAGTTTCCAGGCAAGAGCGTGTTCGCGTCCGCCACCACCAACGATCAAAATTCTCATCGCAATCTCCTCATTATGTCTTTGAATTTGGTTTCGGATCGCTCAATGATGCTGCCCAATACTACGAAATCCGCGCCAGCGTCCAATGCCTTCCTGACTTCATCATACTCTCTAAGCCCCCCACCGACGATCAAAGGAATATCGACATTATGTCTGACCTTCTCGACCATGGTATGGGGCACTGGATTCTGAGCGCCACTGCCCGCTTCGAGATAGATGTATTTCATACCGAAATACTGTCCAGCCAGTGCGTGGGCAACCGCGATTTCAGGCTTGGCTCGCGGTATCGGCTTCGTATTTGATATGTACTCAACCGCCGTGAAATTTCCGGACTCGACCAGTATGTAGCCAACCGGGATTACTTCCAGGCCGCAGTCTCTTATAAGAAATACCGCCTTAACCTGCTCGCCGATGAGAAATTCCGAGTTCCGGCCGCTCAATAAGGACAAGAAGAAAATCGCATCAGCGCTTGAGCAGACCTGATGTGAACCACCCGGGAACAATATCACCGGACAATTTGCATTACTGCTTACTGCGTGAACAAATTTGTCAAAATGCGGGGTCACCAAGAGAGACGAACCAATTAGAATTCCTTTGACACCGTTATCACACACAAATTTCGTCACGGTGCCGACATCCTCTGTCGATATACGGTCCGGGTCCAGGAGGCCCAAAACACCCGGTTTTACACTATTCAGTTGGTCATAGATCGACCGATTATTCATGTTGCCTGATTATACTTATCTCAGGCGAAAAATCAAGGGGGAAAACGGGGAAGCTTGACAATTCTAAAATAATGCGTAAAATCATGGTATGAAAGAGCTGGAGAAAGTCAGGCTTTTTAAATACATGACACCCCAGGAAGTCAGCTGGATGCTGGTCAGGTGGCAAACCAGGGAAGTGCCAGAGGGCTCTGTAATAACAAAAGAAGGAACGATCGGTGACGAGATGTTCATCATTGAATCAGGGCGCGTAGAGATTTACCTTATGCGTGGTGATGTTGTCTTATTATTGACCGAGCTTCAGGAATCCTTCTTCTTCGGAGAAATGTCGATCATGACCGACAAAACGAGATCGGTCACGGCAAAGGCCAAGACCGATACGAGGCTGCTTGTATTGAAAAAGCGTGATTTTATGGATGTTGTGAACGAAAATCCGAAGGTTGCCGCCAAATTCCTGCTGGCGATGACCGAGGATTTGTGCAACAGGATACTCACAACAAACAAGAATTTAGAGAATTATTTCCTTATAAATCAGGCAATTGTCGATAACAAATCGTTCAGAGATCTTTACATACTTGCCCAGAAGGCCCCATCGTCTAGTGGTTAGGACATCACTCTTTCAAGGTGGAGACACGGGTTCGAGTCCCGTTGGGGCCACCATTTGAACAAGGAGAGGTTATGAAAAAGATATTGTTTGTAATTACACTGACGACAATCGCTGCATCGGCCCAGGAAATATCTATCTATGGCAACCGGGGTATGTTCAAGCTGCAATATGCGCAACCTCATGATATGGGCATGCTATCATTTCATCTGGCTGCCATGGAAAGGTTCGAGCAAAACAGGGTGGAGATTGCAGGCGATTCTGTGAACGACCGGAGACATTTCCTGGAAACTGTGGTCGGCATATCCTACGCGATAAATGACTACGTTGAAACGCGATTTCACGCAGCACCGTTAGTCAAATATTACGAGGCAAACGATTATCCGATTGCGCGTGGCGACCCGGATCCTGTTTTCGGAATCACCACATATGAAATCGGCCTGAAATTGGGTTATCCGATTATCGTCGATGAGCTCACTCCTACGTTGTATGCATTCGGCATTGACTCCCGCGTTGATTTTGGCCCTGGGCTTTCAACTGAATTTTTCGGCAACGCATTGAACAAGGACCGGCTACTCTACGAGGATTCCATGTACCGTATGCCGCCTTACATACCGCACGATCCGGATTTCGGGTTCACAGCGCTTTTTGATTTCCGGACAGGACCTTTCGCGACCCATCTCAATATCGGATATGTCATCACGGGCGACGATCAAAATCCTGGGTATGTAACGCCAACCGATTTTGCAGCGCTACAGCGCCCTAACTTTGTTCCCCATGGTATTGGTATCGAGATAGTTCCTTCAGAAGGGTTGAGGCTCCTGTTCGAGACTTACGGTTATACGACCCCGGACTTTGAATCTGAATCCCTTTGGGTAACGCCCGGCCTGCGGTTCGGTTCCAAGAGCGTCGCATTTGATCTCGGTTGTGAACTTGGATTGGTCGGTACGTGGTATTGGAAAGCATTTTTTAACTTTTCCGGCGGATACGACCTGGCAAAGAAACCCAAGGTGCCGATCGCGCGAGTTTTCGGGAGAATCTCGGACGCAAAGACAGGAACGCCCTTGGCCGGAACTATTAGCTTCCCTGACATCCAGCGCGAACCGGTACAGACATCGGCTGACGGTACCTACGAATTATCTCTGGCGCCTGGCAGCTACCGCATCCGCGGTGATGCACCGGATTACAGATGGCGCGAACAGGGACTCGTTCTGAAAGATGGCGATAAGATCATGCTTGATTTTCAACTGAACAAGAAACCGGTCGCAAAGATAGCAGGCAGAATATACGACGCCGAAACCAATGCCCCGCTGGTCGCGACGATTACCTTCCCCCAGACTGAATTTCAAAAAGTCATCACTGATACATCGGGGTTCTACACTGTCACGCTGCTGCCGGGAACTTTCCGGATGCGCATAGAAGCCACCAACTTCCAGCCGTTGGAAAAAACCATTAATCTGGCTGACGATGAAACAAAGGTCGTTGATATTGCCATGCACACCGGTGGTATCCTCACCGGTAAAGTATCCGAATACGAAACTGGCAAGGCTCTGCTGGCGCAGATAACCTTCGTCAACACGAGCGTCCCGCGAATAACAACCGACGCAACCACGGGTATATACAAAGTGGCAGTACCACCGGGTACGTACTCGGTCATGGTTGAAGCAGAAGACTACATCGCCGAAAGTGTACCAGTCGTGGTGGCAAAGGATGAAACAAAAATTCAAAACTTCGTGCTGAAGCCGGTTCCTAAGGTGGGAGAAAGGGTCGTCTTGAGAGGCATCACCTTCGATTTCAATTCAGCCGTTATCAAGCCGGTTTCCTATCCTGTACTGGATGATGCGGCAAGGGTATTCAAGGCAAAGCCAACGATGAGAGTTGAAATAAGCGGGCATACCGACAGCATCGGCTCTGATTCTTACAACATGACACTCTCCAATCAGCGCGCGAGTGCGGTACGCGATTATTTCATACGATATCATAGTATCGACCCCAGCCGTCTCATCGCAGCAGGTTATGGGGAGACCCAGCCCATCGCTGATAATCGAACACGCTCGGGTCGCGATATGAACCGCCGCATTGAATTCAAGGTACTCAGTTGGTGATTATCTGAATCATAGTAATAAAAAGGGGGCTTAGGCCCCCTTTTTATTCACTCCTGGTGCCGGCGATTTCCTGTTCTATCTTGTCAAGATATCTTAGATTGCCGACAATTTTGAAGATTTTATCGGCTTCGAGGAACATCTTCAATGCGTCCTTGAACCGACCTACACGCTTGTAGGCGACGCCTCTCAGGTAGAAAATCTCACCGGATATTTTGTTTGCTGGCAGACCCCGAAGATAAGTCTGAGCGTGTCTGAACAAAGTCTGCCCCATCGAATTTTTGCCGGATGCAACCAGGATCCGGGCGCGGTACATCAAATTGTAGATATTATACAAAACATTACTCTCCATCTTGAGTTGCGCGGTCATTCGCTTTACGAGACCAGCAGCTTTTCTGTTTTGCCCTGCGCTTAGGTAATACTCCACCTCTTCCATCAGGCAATCAATATTGAGGAACTTGACGTTTATTTTCGCGGCAACACCGCGAGCTGCATGAAGATATTTACTTCCCTTTTTGATCTTTCCTTTCTCGCGATATAATTCACTCAGGCTTATACTGGCAAAAATAGTACCTTCATAGAAGGATATTTGCTTTGCGAGCTTTAACGAACGCCGGAAATATTCCAATGCCTGATCACACATCAACCGGTTGTGGCTGATCATACCCAGGTTATTGTAAAGAAGTACAATTGTTCTTTTAGCGCCGATCAATTTCGCTTTCGCCAGCGCTTCCAGACAGTATGCTTCAGCTTTCGGTAAATCGTAATTTGCATACATTACTCCGAGATTGTTTAAGGTTATCAGAATACCTTCCTGGTAACCAACCTCCTGATAGATACCGAGGGCACGGTTGAAGAATTTCTCACTCATCGTGATATTGAATTTCCCCTGGTAGTTAAGCCCGAGGTCAACGAAGCAGGCAGCGATATTTTTCTTATCGCCAATCGACCTTCTTATCCGCAGGCTTTTTCTGAAATACTGTTCTGCATTGTTGAATTTACCCATCCTCAGAAGGACGACGCCGAGTATGACGTATGCATCACCGAGTGTTTGCCTGTTCACGTGCTTCTTTTTTTTCAATATGTCCACACACTCTTCTCTTGCCCGAACATACTGGCCCATTCTTGTATACAACCACGCGATTGAGGTCCTGAATATGTATACGGCATTCGTTCCCCGGGTAATCTTTATTCCTTTTTCGTAGTATCTCAGACTTCGTCTGTACTGTCCCATTTTCTCGTGGACATTTCCGAGCTTTTCGTATATGCGATAGGCATGAGGGTTTATCTTCAAGCACTTGCGTAATAGATCCAGCGCCTTATTATAATTACCGATTGAAATATGTATATCCGCAAGTGCAAAATTGATCTGAAAGATCTGCTCAATATTATCTTCGTATTTCAAAGCGGTTTCGTAGAATTGAACGGCCAGGCTGTGAGCATAGTTATCCCGTGCCTTCAGGGCAGCTTTCTTTGAATAGCCGAGTGTTTTCACAGCATCTCTTGCATGAGCGAAATGATTTGCCAATTCTTCATAGTAGTCTGAAATATTGCCGTGGAACGTTGTCTCAATTGCCTCACCCACTGCATGATGGTAGTTTCGTAGATTGCCGCGGGATATATTCTTGTATACAATCTGTCGCACTATGTCCTCTGAGAAGAAGTAAGTGTCAGCCGTTCTATTTTTCAAGAACCCCACTCTGCAGAGTTCATCCAGCGCTTCCAGTATCTGGCCCACGTTCCGCTTGCTGGCAATCGCAATGATCTCGGGAGCGAATTCCTGACCAAAAACCGCGGCGATTTCAAGGAACCCCCGCGTTTCGGGATTGAGCATTTCGATCTTTCTTTTTATCGTTTCCTCAATTGTCGGGGGGATGGAAACTGCACTGCCTTTCGCCAAATTCCACCCGTCTTCATCCCAGTACAGTCTCTTGTTCCGTTGATATCCTTTCAGAATTTCTTCGATGAAGAAAGGGTTACCGCCACTTTCTTTGTAGATCAGTTTTGCCGCGGCCGGTGGAACCTTACCCATTACAGATTCCAGAAGCTGGCTGGTCTGTGCATCACTCAAAGGGCTGAGCGTGATCTGAGTATAGAGACGTTCCCGTGCCCATACCCCGAGGTAATGCGAAAGGGATGAATTCTTCCTCTCCTCTACACGATACGTGCCGAAGATCGCCAGGCTGTTTCTCGTGCTGCGCATGAGAAAATCCAAAAGCTCAATGCTCGGCCGGTCAGCCCAATGCAAGTCGTCGATAAAAAGAATTGTCGTGCCCGGGTAGACTGCTTCGGACAACTTGCCAAGAAACTCGCTGATCGCATGATACAGACGGTATTTGTCTAATTCCTCGATCTGGACAGTACGAAGCATTCCAGACATGGGAAGGAGTTTCGCCAACTCACTCTGGTAGATATCAGCCATCCTCTTAAATGTTTGCTGCACCAGAGAAAAATCATTATTGAGCATGTCGCGCAACATGTTCTTGAACGGATGATACGCGACCAACGCGAGGGCTTCGTAGGCATTGCCCCTTGCAACGATTTGCGTGTTCAAACGGTCTTTTATCTCCATCACGAAGCGAGTTTTACCGATTCCTACTGTGCCGGCAACGAAAATCGTGCCGAATTCCTTCAGCTGGTTGATACACCAATTGGTTTCATCTTCCCGGCCGATCGTCACCGGTGACGGTATTCTCAATCTCCTGACAGCTGCGTGCTTCACTCCTATTCGGTTCTTTCCCTCTCTTTTTGCCTGATACATCAGACCATCAGCATGATTGACGAGGCTCTCTGCCTTGGCTCCATTATCCGGGAAGACTGCGAATCCCATACTACACTGGATCTTATGCGCCCGCATTTCGATGTTAGAAAGGGCTTCGATGATACGACGACCCAGCTCCATGACCCCGCCAGCAGAACTATTGGGCATGAGCACGAAGAATTCGTCACCACCGTAACGCACAACGCTGTCGACTTCCCTTACGCTGCCGCGCAAGAACTCGCCAAATTTCGCCAGAACGCGGTCACCTTCAAGGTGGCCGAAGTTGTTATTTATTCTCCTGAAATCATCTATGTCGACCAATATCAGCGCGAATTTCGTGTCAAATCTCTTGGCGCGTTTGATCTCATTGTCGATCCAATAATGCATATAGCGTCGGTTGTAACAATTTGTGAGGTCATCACGATATATTTCCTTCATCTCCACACGATTATAATCACTGAACGAGCCGAAGTCAACTTGTGAAAATACGTTAGGTTCGTTATTCTCGTTAATATCGTTACTCCCGCTAATCCCGCTATACTCGTTATTTGGGTTAGTCTCGCTATTCCCGTTAATATCGTTATTTACGTATCTTCTGTTTTTCTCCCTTTCTCCGTGTCACCGTGTCTCCCGGTATCCGTTTCACAGCGCAGCGTATCTTCAGGAGCGATCTACTTACCTCCCATCACTGTTTGCGACTTTGATATTTGAATTTTGGATTTGTCCCGCTCTGCGAGGATTCTCGCAAATGCGATCAAATCACAGATTCAGAGCATTTGCGGAATTTAGGATTTAGTGCTTCGGATTTCGAATTTCCCCCGGTAGGGGGTTATTCGTACCGCAGTGCTTCTATCGGGTTCAGGCCGGCAGCACGCCGTGCCGGGTAAATTCCAAAGAAAATTCCCACCGCAGCAGAAAACCCGAATCCGAGCATGACCATCCAGGGCGATACCGAAGCCTTGAGCGGAGATACAACTGAAATAAGCCAGGCAAGGATCAGCCCGAAAATAATACCAATGACCCCGCCAATGAGGGCGAGGAACACAGATTCAACCAGGAATTGTGAAAGAATGTTCTGGTTCGATGCGCCGACCGCTTTTCGTATGCCGATTTCCCGGGTTCGCTCGGCAACGGAAACGAGCATTATATTCATGATCCCAATGCCGCCGACCACAAGAGAGATCGCCGCGATCGCCACAATTGCGATGAACCCCACGCGGGTGATATTTTGATATATCTCCATTAACATCTGCTGGGTGCCCAATTCGAAATCATCCTTTTTGTCGAATGAAAGTCCGTGCCTTCGACGCATTAGTTCTCTCACTTCATCTATGGTTTTCTCGGACTGACCTGATTTTGGCTTGATGTCCACTGAATATCCAAAAAAGGCACGTTCGATTACCGACTCACCTTGTGGGAATATTTTTTCAAAGAACGTATAAGGCATCACCAGCATGTTGTCCATGCTTTGGCCCAGAAACGCGCCCTTTTCTCTGAATACGCCGATTATTTTCAACCGGTGGCCGCGAACGTTCAATTCTTTGCCTACGGGTGAGCCTTCGGGGAAAATATTTTTGGCAACGTATGATCCTATTACACAAACACTGCGGCGATGCGTGACGTCATCGCGAGTGAAGTCACGCCCGCTTTCGACAAAACGGTTGTTCACCTTTGAAAAATTTTCGGTTGAACCAATGATACGTACTGAAGCAAGTTCCTTGTCTCTGTAACTGAGCTTTGTCAGCTGCTGAGATATTTCAGGGATTGCTATATCAACCGATGGCAGTTGACTGATAGCCTCAGCATCGTCGGGTGTAAGATCGGGACGATTGGCGATCTCCTCAATGTTCTGTGGCCCGGCCATGACCATTGGTGATTTGCTCAGGAAAACCAGGTCCGATCCGATCGACTGGATCTGTTCGGCGACCGAGCGGTTAAGTCCTTCGATCAGTGAAAGGATCGCGATCACCGTGCTGACACCGATTATGATGCCAAGCGCCGTGAGAAAAGAACGCAGGCGGTGGGTCTTGAAGGTCTGTAAAGAGAGGGATATTTTGATCAAAAAGTCATTCATCTTCAATCATCCCGTCTTTCAGCCGAACTATTTTCTTGGCGTGCGAGGCAACATTTGAATCGTGTGTAACCATAACTACAGTATTGCCTTCCTCAACAAGTCTATCGAAAATCTCCATGATCTCCGCGCCTGTCTTCGAATCGAGATTACCGGTCGGCTCATCGGCAAAGATGACCTTAGGATCGTTTATCAACGCTCTGGCAATAGCAACACGCTGACATTCACCGCCCGACATTTCATTCGGCCGGTGGTTCATTCGATCGCCCAGCCCGATATTCTCCAAGATCTTGCGAGCCTTAATGACACGCTCTTTTTTGTTGACCGCGGAGTAGATAAGCGGCAATGCTACATTTTCGGTCGCCGTTAGCCTGGGCAGTAGACTGAAACTCTGAAAGACAAAACCAAAAAAAGTGTTTCTCACCTTTGCCAGTTCCAGGTCTGTGTAGCTGGATACAAGCTTGTCCTCAAGAAAGTATTCCCCAGATGTTGGCGTATCGAGACAGCTCAGAATGTGTATCAGAGTGGACTTGCCAGAGCCGGAAGCACCCATGATCGATATGTAATCATTGGTCTTTATATCGATGGTCACACCGCGTAAAGCATCCACTGACACCTTCCCACGCCAGTATGTCTTACGGATGTCGAGTGCCCGGCAGATGACCTGGTCTCTCTTCATCAGGAGCGTCCGCGAATCGTCCTCACTAATCTTCTGGGCCCAACGCCGCTGTTTGAAGACAGGGTATCAGACTCCAAACCGGTGAAACTCACCTTTTGTCCGTCTTTCAGTCTGCTCAGTACGCGATAGGGACCGATGATCACCGTATCGCCTTCCTCAATGCCCGAGATGATTTCAGTTTCTTCATCGCTCGACACACCCGGCACGATTTCCTTCAGAACCGCTTTGCCGTTCTCGATTAGAAAAACGGTCTCCACCAGCTCATCATCGATCTCCCGCTTGCCCGAAGCTTGGATAGGGATCTTCAAGGCATCTTTTTTCTCGCTCGTTATGATGTCAGACTTGACATTCATCCCCGGTCTCAAAAGCGAAGAGACCGCATGGAGTTCGATCTCTACCTCAAAATCGGTTACTTCATCAGTGCTGAGTTGGCTCTGGATAGGCATGAGACCAACCCTAACGACCGTACCATTGTAGGCTGAATCAGGCAAAGCATCGGCAATCACCTCTGCATGCTCGCCGACCCTTACATCCGGAACATCGGTTTCGTCTATTTTGACAACGGCAATCATCTGGGACATATCGGCAACAGTCATCATCACCGTTCCGCCATAATTGAGAGCGCCCATGACCGCTGTCTCACCTTCCTCCACGTTTACCTTCATTATCTTACCGGAAATTGGTGAGTATATCCTGGTCTTGCGATAAGCATCCAATGCTTGTTCGTAAGAAGCCTTTGCCGTTTTGTGGCTCAACTCCACCCGCTCGAAACTCTCTCTTGAAATCAAATTTTGTTCGATCAATTTCTCGGCTCTTTGAAGATCCTGCTCTGCCTGCTCCAGATTGGCGAGCGCCAGACCGCGCGTTGCACTAGCCTGGACATCATCGAGTTCGATCAGCAAATCACCCTTCTTAACATGATCACCCTCTCGATAAATTATTCTCTTCACCCGCGCGATCGTTTCGGCCGATATGTCGATCTGCGCCTTTGCCTTGAGTTCACCCGAGGCCGTAACAACTGACGTTATGTTGCCCCGCTTGACCAGGCTCACGTTAACTTTTTCCCCCGAATCTCCCTGGTTTAGATTCAACACAATAATTATTACGACAACCACAATGGCGCCGATAATTATCAGTAATCTCTTTCTCTTCATCACTGCTCCTTATCGAGTGCTAACGTACCCAGTAAGTAAGAAAATGTTGCCTGCTGCACGTAGTAATCGCTCAGCGCTGAGGAATACGAAACACGCGCATCGTAGACGGATTTCTCGGCAGTCAAGAAATCCAGAAATGACGTAACTCCCAATGCGTAACGCTCACGGGAAATAACCGCAGCTTCATTTGCCGCATCGAGACTCTTTTTGGCGTACTGCAGTTTATCAAACGACTCACTTATTAAGTAGTATGTCGTGCGCAGCTGCTTCTCGGTTTCCAACTCTGCCCTGAGCTCGGCAAATTCGCTGCGTCTCAAATCATTCTTAGCATTCAAATATCTGAACACCAGATTTTTGATCTCGAATATCGGGAAACTCACACTGATCCCGTAATTCTTCACCGCATTATCTCTGTAATATTGGAAATCAAATAGGAATGAATCACTGGTAACATTGTAGCCGTAAAAAAGAGAGATACGGGGTAAGAATGCGAGGTAAGAAGAAATAAGATTGATCTTCGAAAGGTCCTTCAGTTGCCTGGCGATACGCACTTCGTAGTTCACCGCACGTAGAATTTCCGTCAAGGAATCCAGGTCGGGCATATCGGTCAATTCCGGAGCAGCAAGCGTGTCGGTCGGGTAAATATATCCAGCCGTGCCCAATATCGACCTGAGCTCTTCCTGTGCCGATATCTCCAGTGTTCTTGCCCTCGACCTGTCCTGCTGAGCATTGAGATAAAACACCTCACCCTGCAGCAGCTCGAGCCTTGATGCAGAACCCAGCTCGTACTTTGCCTGGACCAGATTCAGATTCTCCTGCGCCCTCTCGATCGTTATCTCCGAAGAGCTCAACAGTTCGAAAGCGTTGATCAGATTGTAGTATGCTGTTTTTATCCGGAGGATGAGGTTGGATATATCAACCTGGTGCTGTATGTTATTACCACCCAGTTCGCCACGCGCAACGAGAACTGAACTTATTATATCAAGGTCGAACAAGGGCATATTAATGCTCATCGCGCCGGTATAATCACTACTCGTGATGCTTTCAAACTCGCTCTTTGTATATGTGCCAGTGACACTGATGGTTGGAAGGAGATTCGCAAGACTCTGGTAGAATTGAATGCGAGATTTATCAAGAGCAGCACGTGACTCGTGGTAGATCGGGCTGTTCTCGAAAGCAATATCGATTGCCTGCGACACCGACAGTGAATCGACCTGCAAGAATAGTGCTAAGATAATCATAATTGTATTAATTCAGACTACGGATGGCGTCTACATCCCTCGGCCGAATATCTGTCCGAGTCCGATCCCGACAAATATCGACACCAACCAGATCACAAAGACGAGCACGTAGGCGTTTTTCTTGGCGATACCATTGGTGATACTGATGCCCATGCCGACCAATATCATCTCCCAGATAATGAAGAAGTCAAACCCGGCGAGCAATTGGTAGGTGAACGAGTCCCTCCCAAGGGCCGGAGCGAGAAGTGCAAGGGATGTCGTTACGTATGGCGATTTCGTAATCGCGATCATGATCAGTTTCAGGATCGCTGAGGGTACGACCACCAATGATGAAAAGCATATGACCGAAAATATCTTCTTGAACCCGCTCTCGCCGCCGAAAAGGGGCACGAAGAGATTGGTCACGACGGTAAAAACAAGCAATAGGATAACGGTAAAAAGCGCGGCACTGAGGGCGCCCGAAATTACGGCAACCGGGCCCGAAGTGAACTGTCTCGCCTGTTCCATTTGTTCCTCGGTCATGCCTCTTTCTCTCATCACCTCTTCCTGACGCATCGTTATTTCTTCCCGTGCGAGATTCACGGTCAGTACAGCAGTCAGCGCTACGATCACTAGAACGATCACTAACGGCAGAACCCACTTGGTTTTTTCTTTCAATGCAGTGAATACCTTGCCCGGAGCAAAGTATATATCCAATATGCCCATTTTGTCTCCTTTCCAACTACTTTATAGTACGTGTTAACAAGGGAATATGTTTCAGTAGAGAATTACTGAAATCCGCTCGTTACTATTAGTAACGATTTTACGCATAAATTTCGTGATGTCAACGGATTGCTCGGCATGGTATTGACACGACAGATCATATCAATATCCTTATTGTCGAGGAGGAAATATGGCTAATAAAAAGCGCCTGTTTATTGCCACTGTATTCGGAGTGCTTTCCGGCATTGTTTGCTGGATTCTGGCGTCCTCTGAAGGACCCACTCCCTGGTTTTTCGCCCTTTCAACCATCCTCAGCCGCACGCTTATTGGATTCGCTATCGGCATCAGTGTACTCAAGATCAGATGGTGGCTGCATGGCATAATCATGGGCTTTATCTTCAGCATTCCCATGGCCCTGCAGGGTTTTTATGTGCCAGGTAAAGAACTGTTCATTCTATTGGGAACGTTGATCATGGGTGTGATCTACGGTTTCTTTATCGAACTCTTTACGACCGTAGTCTTCAAGGCTGGAGCGAAATAGCAAGGTAGAGTACGATAATCAGTATTCACGGCTTCTGAGGCGCTTGACCAGAAGCTCTAGCTGACCAAGGACCTGCGCTATCTTATTGTCCTTTATGAAATAGACCTTACCCTCGCGGAGATTCTCATAACGAACCAGATCGATCTCCCTTAGGTGCCTCAAGACCGTGCTGACCGTAGTGACTGAAAGCTTCAGCTTCACGGCTATGGCCGATGGAGTACAACCGCCCCGCATCAGAAGCTTGACAATCTGGTACGCTGTGGGATTACCCAGCACCCTGCAGATACGCGAACTCCGGTAATCGATTTCGGGTACTCTTCTCTTTTCGTTTCTCATCTTGTCTGTACATATATTACAAATTCCATCCATTACGTTACAACAGTAAATTCGTGAATTCGCCAATTGGCGAATTCGGAAATTGCGAGTATACTTCAAATCACTCACAGTTCAGACACGTTTCAAAGACCATGTGAACAGACATCATTGCGCCAAAGAAAACGGGTCAGTGGAACACACGCTATTTACGTTGAATTTCTGTTCGGGCTGTATATAATTACGCCATGATCGGGACGATCGTAAATACGGTACTCGTCATTGTGGGCAGTCTCCTGGGGTTGCTCCTGCGAAAGGGTATCCCTGAAAATTTCAGCAGGATGATCATGGTCGGGCTAGGCCTCTTCACCTGCGTGTTGGGTGTGAAGATGGGTATCCAGATGGAACGGCCGCTCGTTGTCGTCTTGAGCCTGATACTTGGTGGTGTGTGCGGTGAACTATTACATGTCGAGGAATTCCTCGAGGGCATCGGCGAGAGACTGAAGCGGCTGGTCAAGAACCAGGGGGAAACATCATTTGCTCAGGGTTTTGTTTTTGCCAGCCTGCTTTTCTGTGTCGGTCCCATGACCATACTCGGGTCGATCCAGGCCGGGCTTCAGAACAAACCTGAATTGCTTTTTGTCAAATCACTGATGGATGGCGTGTCGTCGGTCATCCTCGCCTCGGCAATGGGTCTTGGCGTCATCTTCTCGGCAGTTACCGTGCTCGTGATCCAGGGCGGCCTGACATTGCTCGCCCAGCAGTTCAGTTTTCTTACCGACCCGGTCTACCTCAACGATTTTACCGGTGTCGGCGGCATCATGATCTTTGCCATCGGGCTTAAGCTGCTTGCTGTCAAAACCATCAAAGTCGGCAATCTACTGCCGGGTCTGGTTATTGTAATAATCCTCACTTTTATTGCTGGATTGATTTAGCAGAAATACCAAAACCTCAGTATCCGAAATTTCCTTGACAGATCTCTTCGTAAAGGATATACTCAATCGGCTGGTGGATTCAAGGGAAGCGCCGTGAGAATCGGCCGCGGTCGCCGCCACTGTGATTCCATCTTTTCTCTGATCAACGAAAGCCACTGTTGCCGCACCCCAGGCGTGCGGACGGGAAGGCTGGTCAGGGCAGGATAAGCCAGGAGACCTATCCCCAGTCACACGAAGATATACCTTCGGACGAAAGGAGGATGTATGCTGCTTTTGTTATTATCACTGATGATCAGCCAAATCACGTATGAAATGGATGAGGTCGTGGTCACGGCGCACCGCTATCCTGCCCTCTTGAAGGACGTCACGGTTGCGGTCATGATCATAGAACGCGAGGAAATAGACAAGCTAAATGCCCTCAATCTTGGTGAAGTACTCAACGCTGCTGCCGGCATCGATTTCAAAGACTACGGAACAACTGGCGGGGTGACCAGCGTGTCCTTGCGCGGAGTGCCTTCCAATGGCACCCTGGTTCTCATCAACGGACAGCCGTTGAACGCCGTCACCAATGGCATGGCTGACCTTAGTATGATCGACATAAACACGGTCGAAAGAATAGAGATCGTCAAAGGACCGGTTGCAAGTCTCTACGGCGCGAATGCGCTTGGCGGCGTCGTCAATATTATAACACACCGTGAACTGAGCAAACCAGACATCGCGATAAAGTTCACGCCTTCAACAACGGTAATAGACGATCCTCTTCACACAAAAGACATATCGATCAAACTTGGATTGCCGATACGGAAAACACAGTTTGACCTCAGTGGCAATTACGGCAATTCTGATGGGCACAGGAGCAACAGCGATCTGACAAAATACCATATTACAGGCTCAATTGTTCACAAGGCCAGAAGCGCAGAATTGCGAGCGTTCATAAACTACAGTGACAAAGAGTACGGCATTCCCGGACCTCTGCCATTTGTCGACAGCCTTCATCCAATGCCACAATTTGGCGACAGTACCGCAACCTCCCTTTTTGACCGGGAAATAGATCACTCGCTAATGGGGAATTTAGGTGCCGATTTGCAGGTTACTGACAACGTACGGTGGTACAGCAAGATTTTTGCAGACCGGAAGCATACTGTATTCAGCACTACTTACGGCGGGTGGTTGGGTGATACCATCAGCGAAAAATATGATTACCTGACTCACACGCTCGGCTTAAACACAATGCTGACAGTGCGCGCTGAGAAATTTGCTTTCGCGCTCGGTCTTGACGCCACTTATGATACCCTTCTCACGAATACTACTTCAACGCAGACCGGAGATACCGCCTGGCGTGCCAGTTCAAGCAACATAGGAGTGTGGACTGAACTGCAACTACACCTGACCGATGCGGTATCGGTTACGCCCAGCATCCGCTACGACCGCAATTCGGCTTTCGGCGATTTCTTGTCACCCGGGATCGGTATTTCCTATATGCCGAACGAAATACTCTGGCTCAAGTTCTCGGCGGGGAAAACGTATCGCGCACCGACCTTCAATGACCTATACTGGCCGCAATCCGGCAATCCCGACCTCGAACCAGAACACGGCTGGGCATATGAACTCCGTGCCGAGAGTTCGCCGCGACCAAATCTTTTTGCGGCAGCGTCTCTCTTCCTGCGCAGCGTGAAGGACCGGATCGCATGGTTGCCCGAGGCCAATAACTTATGGCAGCCGCAGAACGTAAATTTTCTGACGATAAGAGGTTTCGATCTGGAATTGAAGCATCAGATAGCCGATTTTGTCGAGCACAACCTTGAATTCACTTACTTGAATGCACGCCAGAAGAACGATGAGATCGTGTATGATTATTATGACTGGGTAGCAGATACTTCACTGACGATTTCCGAAGAGATCGAACGGTCAGCTGCCTTCACACCAGAGTACAGCGTGTCCTCAACGTTCAGTTTTACATTGCCAGGGGACTTCGGGCTCAGTATTTCGGGTCAGTATGCTTCACGTCGGATCAATTATTATGCAAATTATGATGATTATCCGGCTGTGTACATGGATATGAAGACACTTGATGATTATTTGGTCGTCAATGCTGCGATCAGCAAAAAAATATTCAAAAATACTCGGCTGACTGTTGGTGTAAAAAATATGTTCAACAAAGAGTATTCGCTGCAATTTGGCAATGCAGTAGAAGACCGCGATTATCCTATGCCAGGGAGAGTTTATTTTGCTCAATTTAACGTAAAATATTGACATAAATGTCCAGCGCGGCTATAATTTCAAGTGGGGTAATCGGATAGCCGCTCCATGTGAGAGGAAAGTCCGGGCTTCATAGGGCAGGATGCTTCCTAACTGGAAGCCGCGCACCTAAGGTGCGGGAGGAAAGTGCCACAGAAAATATACCGCCCAGCACCTTTGGTGACACATGAGATCGATAGAATGTGTCTGCACACGGAATGTTGACGTCCTTCAGAGAACCGGAGGCAGTAATCCGTTGAGAACACTACAAGCGATCTCATAAGAATGGCTGTATGTCATGGCTTAATGCTTTGTCAAACCGCTGCATTTCTGATAAAGCAACAATGTACAGCTTGTTGTATCACCAAAGGTGCTGGGTAAGGGTGAAATGGCGAGGTAAGAGCTCACCACTCTGATGGTGACATCAGAGGTACGGCAAACCCCATCCGAAGCAAAACCAAGCAGTTCCAGTAGAGGCGGCCCGCCTTCCCCCGCACCTGTGGCGGCATATGAGATCGATGCAACGAGTGCTTAGAGGAAACATATCCGTCCTTCAAAGAATTGGAGGAGGAATTCTCTTGAGTGTTCTACAAGCGATCTCAGAACAATGGCTGCATCTTGCACCTTTGAGTTTTATCAACTTGTTGAGTTAATGATACAGCAACAGCGTGCAGCTTGTTATGCCACCAAAGGTGCGGGGCTGGAACGGGTAGGTTGCGCAGAACCCGGCAGTGATGCCGGGACAAGAGAAATGGCTATCTATTACAGAACCCGGCTTATAGATTACCCCACATCTGAAGCAGTTGACAAATAGTAATCACATAAGTATTATATACAAAGGTTCTGTCAATCTTTCGGAACCGGATTTTCATTTCACTGCATGAATTCATGACCAAATGGCAACCTAAGAATAATAATGCAGAGGCAACCGCCCTGCAGATCAGAGGCAAAAGCGTGCCGCGAGCAATAGTCCAGATCCTTCAGAACCGCGGTTACCACACTCCACAGGCAATAGAGAAATTCTTTGCACCATCTCTTTCTGACCTTCACGATCCTTTCTTGCTGCAAGACATGGAAAAAGCGGTCACACGCATCATGCGTGCAGTAGATAACAAAGAAAAAGTGCTGATCCACGGCGATTATGATACCGATGGGATAACCGCAACTGCTCTGATGGTCAGGAATCTAACAAAATTGGGTTTACGCATCCAGCACTACATCCCCCACCGCCTGGAGGAAGGTTATGGCTTATCTTCAAGTGGTATCAACCATGCCATAGAAGAAAGGTGCACATTGATCATCACCGTCGACTGCGGCAGCGGCGCACTCAATGAAATCGCATATGCAAACGAGCACAAGATCGATGTCATTGTCTGCGACCACCATCAACCGAAGGACCGCTTGCCTGATGCACTGGCTCTCATAAACCCCAAACTTCCGGGCAGTAATTATCCTTTCAA
This sequence comes from candidate division WOR-3 bacterium, assembly GCA_029858255.1. NCBI lineage: Bacteria > Pseudomonadati > Caldifarciminota > Caldifarciminota bacterium. The sequence goes on from JAOUFJ010000004.1 coordinate 65,901, forward strand.
GGAACTGGCAGGAGTCGGCGTCGCCTTCAAACTCCTGGCCGCGCTCCAACAAAAAATGGGCAGGCCAATGGAAGAATTACATGGCGACCTGGACCTTGTCGCGCTGGGAACTGTGGTAGACGTCGTTCCCCTGATTGATGAAAACCGGGTTCTCGTGAAATACGGCATGAAAAGAATCCTGCACAGCCGGAAAAAAGGCATCCAGGCGTTATTGAAAGAAACGGGCATAAGCAAAGAATTGAATTCATACCATCTCAGTTTCATAATCGGCCCCCGCATAAATGCCTGCGGCCGGCTGCACGATGCAAAACTCGCTCTTGAGCTTCTGCTCACCGAAGACATGTCCCATGCGCTGAAGTTAGCGCACGGTCTCACGGTCGATAACGAGGAAAGAAAAAAAATCCAGGATGAAACGTATGCAAATGCCATTTCGATCATGAAAGACACAAAGCGAGACAAGGACCGTATCATAGTGCTGGCTAATGATGATTGGCATGAAGGCGTGCTCGGTATCGTTGCATCAAGAATCGCCTCCGAGCATTTCCGCCCGACCATAATATTGACCCTGAAACAGGAAACGGCAAAAGGTTCGGCGCGCTCTATTCCGGGTTTCGATATCACCGGCGCAATCGGGACTTGCTCTGAACTGCTTGTAAAGTACGGCGGACACGCTCAAGCTGCCGGGTTGGAATTGAAGCAGGATAATCTTGAACGCTTCAGAACCTGCATCAACGAGAATGCGCAGAATTTCGACAGTTCGGTTTTCGAAAAGCAGAGTTATTATGACATCAAGCTCGGGTTGGATGAAATAACAAACGAACTGGTGTATTTCCTCAAATACTTTGAGCCGACCGGTATTGCCAACCCGCAGCCGGTTTTCCTTGGTGAAGATCTCGAGGTCGTCGGCGTACCGCGGGTGATCGGCACGAACCATTTGAAGATCGCCTTACGCCAGGGGAAAAAAGCATTTCCCGCCATCGCTTTCGAACGGGCTGAGGAAATTCTCGGTATCGAGATCGGCAAAACAAGGGTCAATTGTCTTTACTCACTAGCCGAGGATTCTTACCTCGGCAAGAGAAAGACAAGCCTGAAGATAAAGGACCTGGAGAAGATAGTGTCATGAACTGGCACATGTCTACACGTGGACAGATCCGCTATTTTCAATTTTCGTTGGGGAAAGCTTCAGCAATATATTCGATAAAGAACGGTCAGGACGATCTCATTCGTCACTTTGAACCGGTTTTCTTGAAACAAATCCACTCCAATATCATCGTCGACATTGATGTGCAAGCAGAGCGAACGGGAGACGGTTTAATCAGCGCAGGAAAACGAAATATCGGCGTGAAGATCGCCGACTGTCTACCCGTTTACCTCTTCACGCCAGAGAAAACATGTCTTATCCACTGCGGGTGGCGTGGTATTATTGGCGGCATAGCCAAGGAAGCTGGCAGTTTGCTAAAGGAATTCCATTACGTGCTTGGAGCATCGATAGGATCATGCTGCTACGAAGTTAAGCAGGACGTTGTTGACCAATTTATTCAGAGTCACCCAAAAGCCTTGCGGCAGTGTAATAACCGATACTATCTCGACTTGAAGGCGGCGGTTATCAACGATCTTGGCTCCAGGAATCTACTGGGTTCACTTGATTTCTGCACAAAATGCCACCCTGAATATTTCTATTCACACCGACGCGGCGATCGTGAACGTAACTACGCGGTTATTACAAACAACCAGACAATAGATTGACACCACCTGGTTTCGGACTAAAATGACGCAATGAAGAGCCTCTGTTTCTTTCTCTTGATCCCCCTTGCACTGTTCGCTCAAGATTGGACAATGCTCGTATATGTCGCTGCGGACAATGACCTCGCGCAATGGGCGGATTCCGACCTGGTGGAGATGGAACTAATCGGCAGTAATCAGAATGTATCGGTGGTCGCTCAAATCGACAAACCATATATCGGCGCGAAGCGGATGCTCGTTAACCAGGGGTCATCTTATGTCATACAGGAACTTGGTGTCATCGACATGTGTGCATGGGAAACCTTGTATGACTTTCTCGCCTGGGGAATAAGTAGCTTCCCCGCCGACAGGTATCTGGTAATACTCTGGGATCATGGCTCGGGATGGAGCGCAATGCCCAATCGTTCTTTCGGCGCCGACTGGTCCAGCGGAAATGTTTTGAGCATAGCAAACGGCGATTTCGAAAAAGCACTGGATAACGCTTACCAGTACACCGGAGAGCGTATCGATCTTTTTGCCTTCGATGCATGTCTAATGCAGCAAATCGAGGTCGCCTTCGAACTCAAAGATTTCGCCCATATATTGCTCGCCCCCCAATCGATAATGCCGCTCCCGGGTTTCCGTTATGATGAAGTAATTCAAATCATCCACGCTGATCCGGGGATAAACGCCGCGGATCTTTCGCGTGGCATCGCACAAAGTACCGTGAGCAACTATCAGAACATCCAACCCATCGCCATTGCATCAGTCAACCTGCTGAGATTGAACGAGATACAGAACGATTTCGTCAATCTGGCCAGTGTATTGATGTATGAATCACCCGGTGCGGCATTGCGCGCCGTGAGGCAGAATGTTCAGACAATCCCGTCAATCGGCTGCACTCCTGATACCAGTGACGATTTCATAGACCTTGGAGATTTCATCCTGGGTCTGGACAACATCTACACCGGCGGCGAGATCGACCGCCTCATCGATTCCTATGACCTTGCCGTAGCATACACGTCATACTGGGGAGAAGCCTTTGCACAAACCACAGGCATGACTATCTGGTTCCCTGATGTGTATCGGCAATTCAAACAGCAGTTCTACGATTATGATAACCTTGAGTGGAGTCGTTCGAATTGGCTCAGATTTCTCAACTGGTACTATGACAGCGACGACATCAGACCAACCAGACCGTCATTAGAGGCAACTGCACCCGGCAATGACAATGAATTCACCCTCAGCTGGGCAGGATCTTATGATCTGGCACCATTGAAATATGATGTCTTTGAGATGTCCCGTTTGATGCCGGTTTTCAGTGATCCGTGCGAGGATTCAAGCCAGTGGAACTTTTCGGGGTTCGCCCTCACCTCGCTCAATCATTATACCGGTAGTTATTCTTTTTTCTCCGGGAATACCGGGAATCTGAACAACTATATCGAGACCAAGGACAACATCGAAATCGAAGGAATCGGAATGATGCATCTCTATCTCCATCATAATACCGAGGACATGACTGATTCCCTGATCATCCAGTACGGACCATTCCAGGATGTGCATTACGGATATTCAGGGGGCTGGATTCAAAGAACGATTTTACTGCCACCAGGTGATTATCCCATCCGCATATTCTACCGAACCAATAGCGTCAATAACCTGGGCGGTTGCTACATCGATGATATCCAGCTTTACATACTGACGGATGCTCGTACTGCTGGCAACGACCTCGACGAAACGCACCTCAGGCTTTTCAACGTACCGCGCGGTGTTCATCAATACTTGGTGTATGCCGAGGATTCCTATGGCAACACGAGCAACCTCAGCAACATACTGGAAGTGGACATCGAACAGTATGCTGCTCCGTACTCGATCCCAAACCCCTTCCAGACATCGTGCTACATCGCTCTCGATTACCCTGACACCCTTAACCCGACGGTAGAATTATTCTCGCTGCGTGGGGCACGTGTAAAGAAATTCTATCCCAATCAGATCGTTGATAAGAAGATCTTCTGGGACGGTAAGGACGAGGACAGCCGTGATATCGCGGCCGGCGTGTACTTTATCCTGGTGAAGGATGCCGGGTTCAAAAAGATCGGGAAGATCGCAAGGCAACGATGAGGAAAAACATCGCGATCATTGCGCATGGTGGAGCCGGCGGAATAAATCATGCCCGCCGTCGTCTTCGCGGCCTTAAAGAAGCCGTGAGAGAAGGCTACGATATCCTCTACGGTGGAGGATCAAGCATTGATGCTGTTGAGAAAGCAGCCGTGATTCTCGAAGACGCCCCGATTTTTAACGCTGGGACGGGTTCCTATCTCAATCTATCAGGCGAGGTAGAAATGGACGCCTCGATCATGACCGGCGAACTGAAGTTTGGCGCCGTCGGGGTGATCAGAGACGTCAAGAACCCGATAAGTATTGCGCGCATGGTCATGGAGAAAACCGACCACCTTCTGCTGTGCGGTGACAATGCAATAAAATTCGCCCGCTATATGGGCATGCCATACCATGATCCAAAGACAAGGGAGAAAGAACTCATCTGGCAAAGAGGAAAACGAAAGCGCGAAAGCAAATACTTTGAGAAAATATGGGAACTCAATGATTACTTTGGCACGATAGGAGTGGTCGCGATCGATATGAACGGACTGATTTCTGTCGCCACATCAAGCGGCGGGATAAATCTGCGTTTGCCTGGACGGGTTGGTGACACACCCATCATCGGCGCGGGAACTTATGCCGACCACAACGGTGGAGTCAGCACGACCGGACATGGCGAAGAGATAATGAGACAACTTCTTGCTTTTCGCGCTGTGACATTGATGTCAAAATCAAGAGCACTCGAGGCAGGAAAACAAGTACTGTCTCATGCAACAAAGTCAGGATGCCGATGCGGAATGGTCGGCATCGATAAGAACACCAACATACTCTGCCTCAACAACACCAAGGCAATGTCCTGGTGTTATATCAAAACCGGGAGAATGCGCGCTTTTCTTCATGAGTAATTGACAAAACCGGTTCGCTATATATAATTCCCAATGGCAAAGATCGATAATGTACTGTGCCCGGTGTGCTTATTCACCTCGAATTATATTAATCTGATAATCACCGACGAGGAATTCTACATGTGCCCCAAGTGTAAAGCGACCTTCTCCTATGAGGAACTGATGCAGTTATATACGATCAGCCAGTTCAGCTACGACATCAGCAAAACGAACCAAAAGCCAAGCCCGTAGTTACAGCAGATTCAATTCTTGAGATCAAAATAAATCTTCAATTTCCTGCGCGGATGGTAAGCGCTGGTTTTTGTAGAAAAAAATCTTGCGGTAGTCCTCTTGCGTATCGGCATGGTCTGCAATACAGCACCAATCAAAGGATAACAAACGTGCGTTGGCAATGATGCTGCCCACCAACAACTCACCAATCAAGATTCCTGCTGCTACGGCAAGGGCAATCGGGGTCGCAAGGGTTTTTATGGATAATTTTATCTTTGGCTCCTTCTTCTTGACCGAAGGCTTTGCGTAAGCAACCTCAATTTGCCCCGTTGACTGCAGATGATAAAGACATGCATACGTATGAAACTTACCAAGCCCTGAGATCTCTAGAAGATCGTCAACACTGCGCCTCTCATCAATCAATGATAATACACGTGCTTCATCTTCTTTCAGTTGCAGCTTCAGCTCTGGACGATCGACCCGCCTAAAAACGATATCACCAGAAGAAATAGCCTTCGAAATCCTTGGCCATTCATCGAGCCGGCGCGCCGATTCCAATATCAATCCTTCAGTATGCATCCTGATTTTTATCACGCTTTTCGGGTATATCAGCACACCCTCTTCAAATTTGAATTCGCCTTCATCCCACGTGAACAACTCGTCCATTACTTCCTGGATTTTGAACTTAATTGTACGCTCGATTTCTTCTATTGTCAGATATTTATCCTCAATGATGATATTTATGACCGGCCTCTTGGTCTCGCGATGAATGTCCTCGATCATCTCGAAAAGATTCTTACCGATCATTCCTGATTTGACCAAATATGTTTCTAATCTTTCTACGCGTTCACCCACCTCAAAAAAGGCGCCTGCAACATCACCATCAATGAAACCCACATCGGCTATTTCTGGATATTTCTTGATCTTAAGCACGCCGGTCAGCTGCTCGCGCGAAATCAGCTGCAGGACACTCGTGATATTAAGGCTCCTCAGATCGCCTTCAATCGCCATGCACACCCCTTATTGCCAAAAATGTATAAACATACGCGAATAAGGCAACTACTACAGCAATCACCACGAAGATGGACGACAGTGGAAGGCTTACCCACCCAGCCGGCTTGACGAAGAATTGAGGGAGCAGCAGCGGTGTGTAGGTAAGCATGACCAAATAAACAACACAGAGCCCTGAAAAATTCTTATTCAGATAGATTAAACCGGCACCCGGGACAATGGCGTTAAGTAAATACGCGATCGTTCTTTTCATCCGGCGGTGGCGGTTGCCAACCGAGTGTCTTAACAACTGTTCCATTTCCACATTTTCCGTCGTCTTCAATTTCGCAAAGCATTCCTTGCAGATAATTTCATCTGCCTCAGCTTCCTGACACTTCCTGCATATCGCCCGGCCACAGGTAGTACAATAAAATGGCGGAGGGAATCTATAGGGGAGAAACGATAGGACAAATATGGCCAGTGACGCAAAAAAGAATATCGGATTGATCGCACCGAAAAGATCGAGTTTTTCGGAAAGAAGAATTCGATAAAATTCACTGGTGGAAGGCATGATATCAAGGGGTTCCGTGGATGAAGACGAAAACCCGCGGCGCCGGGCCTCGGCCATGTATCTTGATGATTCGCTGTACTCAAGACTTCTCAATTTCAACAGGCCCATGTTAAAGAAAGGCTCACCTTTACTTCCCGCCCTCATTGTGTAGCTATAGAGAGTCTCTGCTCTCGCAACCTCACCATAAATGAAATATATGTTCGCCAGATTGTTCACAACTGCGATTTCACGGCGCCCGGTATAGTACATTTCTTCGTACAGAGACATTGACCTTTCAAGATCACCCACCTGTTTCAAGGCATAAGCCTCGAAGAGCTTTTCCTGTTCATTATCCGAGTCAAGCGTCATGCTGTTGTCATAATGCACCATTTCGTAGAGTCTATAGCTCTTCGAATCTTTCGATAGAAACAGCATCAAATCGTGCAGCGGCAACGAAAAAACGAAAACAACAATCATGAAGCACAAAATACCTCTAAGCAAGTTCCGTTCGTGCTTGCTAAAAACAAAGAGCAGGAGAACTGCATAGCTCACAAAGATCAGGAAAAGATTGCGGAACACCAGTACTGGGAAGAGCAGAGCGACCAGTCCGATTATTCCCTTCAACCTACCATGCTCCTGTATATCAATACGGTGACTGATCACAGGAAGGTAATATACTGTCTTGGACGCGACATACACGAATCCACACATGAAGAACGCTAAAAAGACGAGAACAATTCCGTTGGCAATGAAGAATATCTGGCTCCTGAAATCTGTAAAAACCGGAAGGGCGAGGGCCGATATCACCGGATCGACCTTCCGCGATTTGGCGGCCAGCGCAAGGAAGGAAAGAAAATTCTCGACCGCCGAGGAATCTAAATGACTGGCGAGATTGAGCTTGTTCATCGCTGTCTCGTAGTCATCGGCCTCTTTTGCCTCCCATCGCAATGCGGCTGAAATATGGAAATTTCGCCTGAAATGAGTCCGCATTAGTAGCGAATCGGCCTGCGGGTCATTAGCAGTGTTGCGCCAGAACCAGAGCACAACCGGATCATCGGCAAAATCAGAAATTTTGTAACGGCCCTGCGTTAGACCAACGAAAACAGCCTCACTCCTGGGTGACTGGAGAAAGGCTTTGTAACTTGTGTCAAACTGAAAAACCACGAGTAAAACTACCGCCAGCATAGGGAAATTATAGAAGAAATCCCATGCTTGTCAATACTTAATCGATACTTAATTCTGATAATGCCGAATTATTCGCATAAGTGCCATGTTTCAAGCACTTTTCTTGACTTTTGGACTATATTGACTATAATAAATTAGAATTATTGATAACGTCCTGTACCATGTCGATGAATCAAAGTAGCAATCAGAAAGGAGGACTTAATGCCTCAGGTCAAGATTTTAGAGGAAGTTTGCAAGGGTTGCGGCCTTTGTTGCGATGAAGTCTGCCCGGTAAATATCCTGATTCTGGCGGATCGAATCAATGCCAATGGTTATCATCCAGCTGAAGTCACCGATAATAGCAAATGTATTGGTTGCGGATACTGCTTCAAAATCTGCCCCGAACCAGCAATAGAAGTTTACAAGTAGAGGAGAAGAAATGCCAGAAAAGAAATTAATGTATGGCAATCATGCAATAGTCGAGGGTGTGATCGCAGCCGGTTGTCGGTTCTTTGCTGGATATCCTATTACCCCCCAAAATGAAATCCCTGAACTCATGTCAATCAGGATGAACGAGATAGGAGGGGTATTCATCCAAACCGAGAGTGAAATCGCAGCAATTAATATGCTCTTCGGTGCAGCCGCAGCTGGGAAGCGGGCGATGACTTCATCCTCTTCACCCGGTATCAGCCTTATGCAGGAAGGGATTTCATATATTGCAGGTGCCGACATACCAGTGCTTGTTGTGAATGTCGTCAGAGGAGGACCGGGCCTCGGCAATATCGCGCCGGCTCAATCTGATTATTATCAGGCAACAAAAGGTGGTGGTCATGGCGATTACTTCACGATAACCCTGGCTCCGAATTCAGCTCAGGAACTGTATGAATTCCCTAAACTGGCTTTTGAGCTAGCCGAGAAATACCGTAATCCAGCTCTAATCCTTGCAGATGGTCTGCTCGGACAGATGATGGAACCAGTGGAGTTCACGTACGAGGCGGTCGATCCCGACACACTGCCAGAACCGTCCTATGCCCTGAGCGGATGCAAAGGCAGGGAGCGTCGCGTGGTGCGGTCATACGATCTAAAACCCGGCAAGCTTGAGGAAATGAACTGGCAGAGGCTAAAAAAATACCGGAAGATACAGGAAGCAGAACAGCGGTTCGAAGCTACGGCATGCGACGACGCTGACCTCGTTATCATCGCTTACGGAACCTGCGCTCGCGTATGTGACGCGGCAGTCAGGATTGCCCACGCCAAAGGACAAAAGGTTGGGCTGCTTAGACCCATAACCCTCTGGCCGTTTCCCAACAAGATCATGGCTGATATGTCGAAAAAAATCAAGAATTTCCTGGTGGTGGAAATGAATATGGGACAGATGATCGATGATGTCAGACTGGCCACTGAATGCAGGAGCAAGATACATTTCCATGGTCGACCCGGAGGCGGTGTGCCCACACCGCCCGAGATATACGAGAAGATCCAAACGATCTTGGGAGGTGCGCGATGACACAGCTTTTTGGAAGACCCCAGGGCCTGACAGACGTTCTGCAACGATATTGCCCTGGATGCGGTCACGGTATCGTACATCGGATAATCGGCGACCTCCTGGTTAAATTGGATATTCGAGAACGCGCCGTCGGCATCGCACCGGTAGGTTGTTCGGTATTTGCCGATGAGTACTTCAATTGCGATATGATACAACCCCCGCACGGAAGGGGGCCTGCGGTTTCAACCGGAATAAAAAGAGCTCGACCAGACTCTTTTGTCTTCAGCTACCAGGGAGACGGTGATCTCGCGGCAATCGGCACGGCCGAGATTGTGCACGCGGCCGCGCGCAACGAGAATATTACCATTATCTTTATTAACAACGCTATCTTCGGCATGACCGGCGGTCAACTTGCACCGACGACTCTACCCGGGATGAAATCGACAACCTCGGTACAGGGGCGCGATGTCAAGAAACATGGGTATCCGATAAAAATCTGTGAACTGCTTGCCGGTCTTGACGGACCGTACTATCTCGTCAGAACCGCCGTCAACACGCCGAAACATGTGATCAACACGGAGAAAGCGATTAAAACGGCATTCGTAAATCAGATTGAAAACAAGGGTTTTTCCATGGTTGAGATTCTGTCAATGTGTCCTACAAACTGGGGACTGACTCCGATACAGTCAAAGAAATGGATCGATGATAAGATGATAAAATACTTCCCACTTGGCGAGTACCGGAACCGGGCAAAGGAGGAGAAATGACAATGGAGATCATCATTGCTGGATTCGGTGGACAGGGAGTGGTTTCCTCGGGCATAATACTGGGACATGCCGGGCTGTCTGAGAACAAAAATGTCACATTCTTTCCCTCTTATGGCGCGGAAATGCGGGGAGGTACTGCCAATTGTTCGGTCGTGATATCAACCCAACCGGTCGCTTCGCCAATTGTTGCGAGCCCGGACGTTGTCGTGATCATGAACGAACCCTCTCTTGCTCGATTTGAACCCATGGTGAAACCAGGTGGCATTCTATTCTACAACAAAACATTGATCAAATCAGCTCCCAAAAGAACAGATATGACCGTGATCCCAATTGAAGCGAACGCAATCGCTGAAGAGCTTGGTCAAGGCCGTATCGCGAATATGGTCATGCTCGGCGCTCTCATCAAGAAAACCGGGATCCTCAAAATCGAAACGCTGAAAATGGCGCAACGCGAACGCTTCACCAAAGCAGGCGAAGAACAGCTATCATTAAATGACAGGGCGTTGGACCGCGGCTATGAACTACTATGACCGGGGACATTTTGATCGCGTTGTTCATATAGTTCTTGCCGTCGACACAGGCAGATTTCTTTGCACACTATAAACATGCTGGATGAATTCTTACCTCTGGTAAGAAAACCGATTCGCTACACCGGTGGCGAATACAACATTACGCTGAAGAAAAACCCGAAAATAAACATCGGGCTCATCTTCCCTGAAATCTACGAACTGGGCATGTCGAATCTCGGGATAAAGATTGTATACCATCTCTTCAACCGCAAAAAAAACATACAATGCGAAAGGATCTTCGCTCCGTGGCCAGACTTCGGCGACAAAATGCGTGAATATCGCATTAAACCCTACGGGCTCGAGACCAGGCGAGAAATCGATGATTTCGATCTCTTGGGTTTTTCGCTGCAGAGCGAACTATGCTACACTACCGTACTGCATATTCTCGATCTGGCAGACATCCCATTTCGCGCTGCCGATCGTGGATCCAAACATCCCATCCTCATCGCCGGAGGTCCCGCCACGCTGAACCCGAGACCCATGTCCTCCGTCTTTGACGCGATTGTAGTTGGTGATGGTGAAAACGTAATCAGGGAAATCACCGAAATGCTCGAGGATATTCCGGCGGTGAAAAAAGACGACCGGCTCCGTGCCATGTCAAGATTGCCGGGTGTTTGGGTGCCACTAATCCACGGATACACAGCCAAAATACAAAAACAAACTGTCAGTTCGCTCGATGAAGACGCGGTACCCTTCCCCCCGATTCTGCCAACATGTGATATAACGCATGACCGCTACGTTGTCGAAGTCATGCGCGGCTGCACTTGGGGCTGTCGCTTTTGCCAGGCTGGTTATGCTAATCGGCCGGTGCGGATCAGACCCGAATCTGAAATATTGAGGATCGTAGAAAAAGGCATACGGCAGACCGGCTGGGAAGAAGTTTCGCTGCTATCATTTTCAATACTCGATTATCCTGATCTGCTTAATCTCATAAGGAAACTCAACGAAATGCTCAGGAAGAGAATGGTCAGCATCTCGCTACCGGCTATGCGTGGTGAATTGTTCACCGAAGACCTGGCACTATTACTGAAGGAAATAAAGAAGAGCGGCCTGACCTTTGCTCCAGAAACCGCTAGCGACGAATTGAGGCGCCGGCTGAACAAATCCTTTTCAAATGAACGCCTGATCAATTCAATTCAGACGGCTTACCGCACGGGGTGGAAACAGGTCAAACTATATTTCATGGTCGGATTGCCATTCGAAACCGATGCTGATATCAGAGAAATAAACAGATTGAGTGAGACCATACTCAAGGCTTGCCCGAGGGGAAGCCTTAAACTTTCGGTGAGCTCATTCGTTCCCAAGCCGCACACACCATTCGAATCCGTCGAATTTGCACCAATCGACGCACTGAGGAGAAAAATAGAACTGCTCAGAGCACACAAGAAACGCCGGGTTGAAGTGAAATATGAGTCTCCTGAAGTTTCGTATATCGAGGCACTACTGTCTAGGGCAGACGAGAAAATATTTCCTGCTATCGAAGCCGTATACCGGGCCGGCGGCAAATTCGAGGAATGGCGTGAGGGTTTCGATTTCTCGCGTTGGGAGAAAGCTCTGCAGCAGCACGGGATAGCGCCAGCGGATTACCTGAAACCAAAGACGGAAAATCCATGGGACATCGTTGACGTAGGGATCAGCAAAGAATTCCTGAACAAAGAATTCCAGAGATCCCGGCTTGCCCTCAAGACCGAAAACTGCTTCTACGAAAAATGCGTGAAATGCGGGGCATGCGACGGAAATCGACCGACTCATTACCAGGGCGATGACAAATATCTCAGTGTCACGCCTGCAGCAAAAAGCGCGGGGAAGCAGGTGATATACAGGGTAAAATACTCTGTCGGCGAGGATTTCAGATATGCATCGCACCTCGACATTGCCAGGGCGATTTACCGTGGACTGCGCAGGTCAGATCTTCCGATAAAATTTACGCAGGGGTTTTCGCCAATACCCAAAATCTCCTTCTGCCCGCCGAAGAGTGTTGGACAAATATCAAAAGGTGATTTCTTCGATCTCTATCTCGATACAGAATACATCGGAAATATCTCAAGAGAATTGAACGCTCGATTCCCGTCGGGAATTCGGGTGTTGGACATTCGTGCTATCGAACCAAAAACTCTTTCTCTTTCCAGCTCCATTAATCTCATCAACTATGAGGTTAACATCAGAAGAGAGGATTTGAAGAAGTCGATCGATCCGACTTCAGAAGCGCCGGTCTACGTGAATACGAAGTCCGGCGAGAAGAACATCATGACCGGGGTTGATTCCATATCGATCGACAACGGCAATCTTTCATGTGGTCTTTTTTATGGTGGGGGGCAGATTAACATATACGACCTTATTTCGTATTTGACAGATCTCCCACCTGATCAGGCTAAACGTTTCAAGGTAACAAGAACCACCATGTTCATAAAAAGAGAGAGTGAAAAATTTTCTCCAATGGAGGTCAAGTGAGAAAAAAGGATATCATTGTTAACATTTCACATTCCGAAACGAGAATAGCGGTGATGCAAGACGGCAGTTTCGCGGAATTCTATCTCGAACGCGCCGAGCGAACCAGTATTGTCGGCAATATCTATAAAGGTAAGGTCCTGAATTTAATTTCTGGATTGAAGGCTGCCTTCGTGAACATCGGCATCGAGAAGAATGGATTTCTGCCGCTCAATGAAATCCCGTTTGAGGAATTCTCACAGGTCTTTGAGAGTGAAATCGAAATGGAACAGGAACGCCGTCCCGAAGAGATAAAATTACGTGAGAACCAGGAAATAGTAGTCCAGGTCACAAAGGATTCCTACGGGATAAAGGGTCCGCGCATCACGTCGTATATTTCTATCCCGGGCCGATATGTAGTATTGCTAGTGAATGCCAAGAACATAGGCATTTCACGCAAGATTCGTCAAAGGCGCGTGCGGGAGATGCTCTTCAGGTCCACCAAGCACGTCAAGCCGCCCGGTATGGGGTTGATAATCAGAACAGCGGCGGCGCGCGCAAAGCCTGAAGAAATCAGAAAGGAAGTTGAAGTTCTGAAACGCGATTGGGATAGAAACATGGAAAAGGCCAAAAATCCGGCTCCCATTCTCATCTACGAAGAACCGGATGCACTTATAAAGACCGTACGCGATATATTTAATAATGAAGTCCGGAATTTGTTCGTAGATTCGGCACCGGCATACAGTAAGATAATAAGTTATCTTGGCAAGGTATCGCCGCGTATGCGATCGCGTGTTAAATTATACCGGGATTCACAACCAATATTCGAAAAATACTCGGTAGAGGAAAAACTCAAGAGCATACTGGAAAGAAAGATCTGGCTGCCGAGCGGCGGATACATTGTGCTCGACCAGACCGAGGCACTGGTGACCATTGATGTTAACACCGGCAAGTCTTCAAAGGAAAAACAAGCAGAGAAACTGGCTCTGTCTACAAATCTTGAAGCACTGAAGGAAATTGTGCGTCAATTACGGCTCCGCGATATAGGAGGGTTAGTTATCGTTGATCTGATCGACCTTACAAAGAGAGATAATGTTGACCGGATGTTACGGGAATTCAAGTCCATGATCCGCGAAGATAAGGCACGTTATCGAATAGGCGGAATCAGTGAATTCGGTCTCCTTGAATTCACACGCGAACGATCGCGGTCCAGTATTACCTCAAGCCTGAGTGAGGCATGCCCGACCTGTAAAGGAAGAGGCAGAACGATGTCCCGGATGAGCGCATTCGGTTACATTGAACGCTGGTTCATGCACAACGGGCAGAATATTAGAGGAAAAATGGTCGAACTGCAGACGTCCCCAAGGCTGGCAGATTTCCTCAGTCTACAACAATCGGGAACGATAGCTACAATTGCTAAAGAATACAATCTTATTCTGCGCATCAAAGCGGATTACGCCTTTAATGAAGGGGATTTCAGGGTCGTGGTGCTCTGATACGATAAGGGAAGGGATCGAAAAATGCAGGTATTCAATGGCGGTATTACCGACAGCGAAATAGAAAAACTAAAGGAAAATGCCCGGCTCTGCCGTGGTGATATTATCAAGATGACGACCGTCGCGGGTTCCGGGCATCCGGGCGGCTCGATGTCTTCAATTGACATTTATCTGACACTGTATACGCACGCGCGAATCTCCCCGGATACCGTGCACGACATTACTCGTGACCGTATAATCGTCAGCCACGGCCACACATCTCCCGGCTTGTATGCATGTCTTGCGCGGCTGGGGTTTATAGACCGTGATGACCTGCTGTCTTGTTTCAGAAAAGCGGACAGCCCGTACGAGGGGCATATCGAACGGAATGTTCCAGGCGTCGAATGGACAACGGGCAATCTTGGACAGGGACTTTCTGCCGGCTGCGGGTTCGCTCTGGGTGCTCGGCTGAATGGACTTGACTACCATACCTTTGTCGTAATGAGTGATGGCGAGCAGGCAAAAGGGCAGGTTGCAGAGGCAAGGCGGTTCGCCCGTAAGTATGAACTGAATGCGCTCACCGTGATCATCGACCACAATCACATTCAAATATCAGGCAGAACCGAGGAAATCATGCCGGTCAATATCAAAGAGAATTTTCTCGCTGACGGATGGCGGGTACTGGAGATCTCCGGGCATGACTTCGCAGAAATCCACGAAGCGGTACGACAATCGATCTCGGACAAAGACAATCCATGCGTTATCATTGCCGAAACAGTAATCGGCAAAGGCGTTTCATTCATGGAGAACAAGAGGGAATACCACGGACGCGCATTGAACACGGAGGAATGCAGTAACGCCTTGAAAGAGCTGGGCATCGAGAATGATGTCGATGTTATCCGCAAGTCTCGCAACACGAGGAAGGTCAGGAATTACAATCATTATACAACACCACTGCCTTCATTGAATACGGGTTCACCAAAACGATACGAGAAGGAAACACATCCAAGGGTCGTGTTCGGCAATGTCTTGAAAGAACTTGCGCAGGCCAATCCCCATACACCGATTGCCGTGTTCGACTGCGACCTGGCCGAATCGGTCAAATCAAATGAGTTCGCCGAGATACGGCCCCAGAATTTCTTCGAGGCGGGCGTTAGCGAGCACTCAACAGCGACGACGGCAGGCGCGTTGTCGATCAACGGCGTAATCACTCTCTGGGCAGATTTTGGCGTTTTCGCAATCGACGAAGTCTACAATCAACAGCGGCTCAACGACATCAATCATACAAATCTCAAGGTCTGCGCCACACATCTCGGATATAATGTCGGCCCCGACGGTAAGACTCACCATTGCATTGATTATATTGGTCTCCTCAGAGGACTCTTTGGTTTTAAATTGATAATTCCAGGTGACCCGAATCAAACTGACCACGCAGTCCGCTATATGATGTCGCAAGCCGGCAACTATGCGATCGGTATCAGCCGGTCGAAATTGCCGGCGCTTACGACGATCGACGGAAAGTTATTTTATGACGAAAACTACAAATTCGAATACGGAAAGTGCGACTTGCTGAGACCTGGCAAGGACTGCACGCTATTCACTTACGGCATCATGCTTCCAATTGCGGTGAGCGCCTGGGCTAAGCTAAAGGAGGACGGCATCAGCGCGGCCGTATACAATATCCCGTGTCCTCTTGATGTCGGCAAAGACACGCTGACAAAAGCGGCCTCTACGGGATTGATCATCACCTGCGAAGACCACATAGTAGGCACCGGCTTGGGCAGCACGATCGCTCAATCTATCGTGCGCAACAGACTAACGACGCCTGTGGTCGAAATCGGCATCGGACAATATGGTGCTTCAGACGAGCACGACAATCTTCTCAGGAAATACGGGTTGGATGTGGACTCTCTGGTTAGGACCGTAAAAGAGCATATTTGATCTGAAAATCTAACACGTGTACTCTCTTCGACTGATTATTTCGCATCACTGCAGTACGAGTCGTTTTCAAGTTTTTCCTCGATCCCCTTGACCGTAAAAGGATATGGCAAAACGCAGCGCAATAAGTAGATGAAAAAACCTTACCGGTACCTTGACCACACCGCCGATCTGGGCATTGAAATCTCCGGACATGGGCTCGAGGATCTATTCGCGAATATCGGACGGGCGATATTTGAGACCCAGATCATCGGCACCATCCGGGCAAGTAAAGAAAGATCGATAGATCTCACTAGCGACTCGCTCGACGAACTTACCATCGATTGGTGCCGGGAATTACTCTATGTTTTCTCGGTTGAAGGTTTCATTCCCAAAAAATACACGATCCGAATAAAGGAACAATCGTTACAGGCCCACCTGTTCGGTGATGAATTCGACACAAAACGCCATCGCGTGAGAATCGAAATAAAAAAACCCACTTACCATAATTTTTTACTGGAAGAAAAAAAGGGTGTGTACAAAACCAGTATCATTTTTGACGTATGAAGGGAAGCACAAGGGGTCATATTGTATCCGTCCTCCTGTTCCTCATGCTCATCACCCCTGTATCACAGGCGGAGAAATCAGATGCCGGTGATGACAGTAAATGCACAGAGGCAGAGTGCCACAAGAAATTCGCTATTGAATGCAACAATGAGGTCTGGGGTCTACTAACAAGAGAATCCAGAACCGAGCAGGAAGATGAGAACATGATCCACGCTGCCCATGCTTCACACTATCACTGGAGCAAGATCGGAAAACCAATAAACATACAGCGGGGACACTGGCTGATCTCCCATGTTTACGCGGTCTTGAATAAACCTGACCAGGCTTTATACCACGCCAAAAAATGTTTGTCCCTGACCGAAGAACACGGCTTTGTCGACTTTGACATGGCTTACGCCTATGAAGCGATGGCAAGAGCGAATGCAGTAGCAGGCAATGAATTAGAGGCAACCAAATACCTGAAAATGGCGCGCGATGCGGCTGAAAAGATAAAAGCGGAAGACGACCGCCAGCTCTTCAACAGTGATCTCAAGGCAGGACCGTGGTACGGAGTGGAATAGAACTACACCGCATCACAAATATGGCAAACAGAGCTATAAAAATATGATCACCGGCCAAAGATCAAAAAGGACGACCCTGCTCAATCTTTCATCATTCCAGATCCTGACAATGTTCCGAAGAGGTCTGTTCTACAGCTATCTTTCGATATATCTCCGGTTTTTCCTCGGTTTGAGCGTGACCGAAACGACTCTCTTTGCCACCCTGCCTATGGTGCTCAACGTGGTCTTCCAAAGATTCGTGTGGGGAGCACTTTCGGACAAGTATCAAAAGAGAAGAACATATATTATTATGGGCGAGGTGCTGGCAGCAGTCGGCACGCTGCTTGTCTGGTATCTTCATAAACTCCCGGAATCCAGGTCTACCGCAGGGTATATCATCATCATCGGCCTGTCAGTGGTCGAGATATTCTGGTCTATGTCCAACATCGGATGGAGCGCGATCATCTCCGACCTGTATCCGGAAGGTGAACGTACCGGCGTCCAGGGTAAACTTTCCAGTCTCGGCGCCATTGGTAGAATAGTCGGCGTACTGATCGGCGGCCTGGCATATGACGGGCTTGCCCGCTATTACGAGGGATGGGGGTTTGACAACGGATTTCTCTTCTTCGTCGCATCCGGGATAATGCTCGTATCGACCATTCCCATGTTCTTCGTACCAGAAGGCGGCGTAAGTGCCGGGCAGCCACAGAGTTCAAGCACGCATACCCACGCAAGGACGCTCTCGCGCGTGTTCGCGGTATTCATGCTGGCGATGATCTTCATCAATTTCGGCCGTAATTCGATCGCTATCATAAAGGCACAATACCTGTCCCTCGACACCGGATTCAACGTATCGAGCCAGGTCCTCAGCTACATAGTGAATATGGAGTCACTTGCCATCTTCATCGTTGGATTGTTCATTTCGCGATTGTCGAAATCGTACAAGGACGCTACCCTGCTGTTCGCCGGTGCGACGGTCGCAATCTTCAGCCTAGTCGGGTTTGCGCTAGCTTCAACATTGCCCCTCATCTACGTGTGCAACTTCCTTCTCGGTGTCTCCATGGTCATCATTCTATCGGCATCATACTCCTACGCCTCACAATTGATCCCTCCGGACCGTCGCGGCAAACAATTCGCCTGGTTCAATGCTACGTTCTTTCTCAGCTGGGGCATGGCAGCGACCATCGTCTCCGGGCCAATCGTTGACCTGCTGATAAGGTCTGGCGCCTCCGAGGTGTTCGCCTACCGGATGTCATTCTTTGCTTCGGCGCTGCTGGTGGTGATCGGATTGCTGATACTATTCCTTGCCGACCGCATGAGGCGACACGCAATAGAAGATCGCCCGCAATCATAGTTATTGCCCAAATTCTTTATACCAAGGCCTGTTAGAGGCCACAATTGTCTGTAGAACGCAGTCTGTCTTGACTTTGTTCCATTTCTGCATACAATAGGGTATGAAATTGATCGAAGAAATCAAGAAAGCCGAAGAAAAAGCCGAAATTCTGAAGAAAAATACCGTGAGCGAGGGGCAGTCACTTGTCGAAAAAGCACGGGAAAAAGGCGAGAAAGACCTTGCGGCTCTTGATGATTTGAGGGAAAAACAACTGGGAAAGGCGCTGGATAAGGCTCAGCAGATCGTTGGCAGCGAAGTCGCCAAAATCGACGCGGAACATGAACAAGCATCAAAAGAAATCAATGAGTCATATAAAAAAAACAAAGATAAAACTATCAAAAGAATCCAAGAAATAATCCTCAAATGGCCGTCCTCCCAGTAGAAAAAATACACATTGTTGTTTACAAGGGTATAAAGGATAAATTCCTTCAAGAATTGCAGAAGGAAGGAATAATCCATATTACAGAACAGGAGGAATCAACCACCGAGGTGTCGACCGACCTGAGCCGTATCGATGATGTACTCAACCAGCTGACTAGTTATAAGAAACGCAGCCCGCTTTCGATGTTCTTCAACGTAAGACGCCCCATGCCCTATGCCATGTTTGTTGAAACGACCCGATCTTATGATCACAAGAAAACCGTTACCCAACTTGAATCTATCAGAACCGAACGGGACAAGATGTTCAGCCGCACCAAACAGATTGAGGATGAGATATCATTACTTACACCGTGGAACCCATTCAGTTCAGACCTGGCGACCCTGAAAGAATTCAAACAGACCGATAGTATCCCCGTAATGATTCCTTCTTCAGAACTACTCGAGCAGATGGCCGACGCAATTGCTGATATACCATATTCCGAGGAAAAAGTGAACACTGTGAGTACGGTCCAATATCACCTTTTCTTCGTAAAAAAAGAACAAAGTGCACAACTACGCGCCCGACTCATAGAGAATGGATGTGAAATTGTGGATTTCCGCTCCCTCAAGGGTATTCCCGGAGAATTGCTAAAGAAACTCGAGAAGGATTTGGTGGCGGCGCGAAGAAAAATAGAGGACTTGAATGAACTGGAAAAGAGTCTGGCCCATGAGATCGACAAAATAGAAGCAACGGCTGACCTTCTTTCAATCGCCAAGAAGAAAGAAGATCTGGCCGGGGCACTGCCGGAGACAATAAGCACAACGAACATAATCGGTTGGGTGCTCAAACGCAACTTGAAACGGCTGGACAATATCGTTGATAGGTTTGGGCTCGTCTTTTACGAAAAAATCGAAAGAGATCCGGATGAAAAACCGCCGGTAGCATTACGAAATGTGACCCTTAGCAGGCCATACGAAATGTTAGTAAAACTCTACAGCATGCCCGACCCGAAAGAGTATGATCCAACACCGTTTCTAGCGTTTTTCTTCCCGGTCATGTTTAGTCTATGCATTACCGATGCCCTATATGGAATTCTGTTGATACTTATTTCGCTGTATCTGATGCGCCGTGTCACCGGTGATAAGAGTCTTTTCAGAATACTCCTTGTCGGCGGCATCCTTACGATATTCGCGGGCGCCATGGTTGGAGGCTGGGGCGGTGATATCTTTGAGTACATTGGCTTCCAGCCGCTCATCAGGTTCCGCAGGGCGCTTATGCTGTTCGATCCGGTGACCGATCCGATGATCTTCATTGCCATAGCACTTGGCTTGGGTTTCATTCACATGATGCTCGGCATCGCTATTGAAATCTATGATGATATTAAGAACGGAGAATACGAACAGGCGATATTTGCCAACCTCACGTGGTTCATAATCCTACCGTCCATCATTCTGTATTTCAGCATCTTCTCATCATCGCCTACGGCAAAAATGGCACTTGAGGTAATAATCTGGACCTGCATCGTAGGGGTCGTCCTTGCTTCTCATCCGGAAGGAAGCCCCAAGGTTATTGACCAGATCATATGGGCACCGATAATGTTTCTGCTATGGTATGCGGTAACCAGCTTTGCCTTCGGATTCCTTGGCATTGAATACGTCATCAAAGTTCCGGCATTTGCCTACTTGCTAGCCCTCCCGTTGCTCATATTGGAGTTCACGCGCATAAAAGCGATGAAACAGGTGTTGGGTAAAGCCGCCTGGGGGTTATACAACTTATACGGCATATCAAGTTACCTCGGTGTTCTCCTGTCATATGTAAGGTTGATGGCCCTGGGCATGGTTACCGGTGTGATCGCAATTGCCATTAATAAAATCGCATGGATGATAACAGGTATACCGGTTCTGGGTATTATACTGGCAATCGTCATTCTCATACCAAGCCATCTATTCAATCTCATCATCAATACACTGGGTGGTTTTATTCACACTATGCGCCTTCAATATATCGAATTCTTCGGCAGATTTTACAGCGGCGGAAGCAAACCATTCAAGCCATTTCAGATGGAAACCGACTATGTTGAAATTAAGTAACATCTGTTTATTTAGGCATTTTAGGAATTTGGGTGTTTTGGTTTCTAGGTTTTTTAGGTATTTTGTCTGTTTTAGGCATTTTCTCTATTATAGGCATTTAGGTATTTATCATATGCAGGAGGTAAAATGGTCGAATCTTATGGTTTAGCAATAGCAATCGCAGGTGGTGCGCTGGCGGCAATACTCGGAGGAATCGGTTCGGCAATAGGCATCGGCTACGCTGCTCAAGCTGCCAACGGAGTCTTGAGTGAAGATCCAGAAAAATTCGGTAGTCTGTTGATCCTCGTCGCACTGCCCGGTACACAAGGCGTGTATGGTTTTATCGGCGCGTTCATAGTTTTGCAGAAAATCGGAATATTCGGAGGCGAAGTCGTCACACTATCTATGCAACAGGGTCTGCAAATATTCTTCGCGGCTCTACCCGTGGCAATTGCCGCAATCGCGTCCGCAATCTGGCAGGGAAAGGTCTGTACTGCCGGGGTCGAGATGGTTGCGAAGAGACCAACTGAAGCGGCCAAAGCAATGATCTACGGGATTCTCGTAGAGTTCTATGCAGTTTTGGGGTTGATCGTTACAATCCTGGCAGTTGTCCAGATGAAGATCTAACATGTCAACCCAACAGGTTACAGAAAAAATTCTCCACGACGCAGAGAACAACGCGCAAGAAATCCTTGCAGAATACAAGAATGAGGCGGAAAAGATCACGACTGATTTCGCCCAACGCATCGAGCAGAAAAAGCAGCAAATCAATAAAGAGGTCGAAGAACGGAAAGAAACTGAAATAATGCGGGGATTGTCTCAGCACCGCCTTGCACTTAATAGAAAGCAGACCGAGCACAAGCAGAATCTCATCAAAGTAACTATCGACGAGGCAATATCAAAACTCAACGATCACGATGAATACCCCACGTTTCTGAAGGCTCTGATAAAGAAAAGCGACGAGAAGAAGGGCGAACTGTTGCTCAGCAAGGCCGACCTAAAAAAATTTCGCGGCGATCTGGAGAAATTCCTCGCCACGGAAGAAATGGAATTGAAAGTCATTGAGGATGATAGCATCAGAGGTGGACTCATAATCAAACGAGGGACAACTAGCTACATTGGCTCACTCGACATAATTCTCGAATTGCTGAGCGAGGAACTGGCCATCGCGATTTCAAAATCAATGTTTTAAAGGAGGTTATCCATGGCTGAAAATGATATCAGGAATATCGGATTATTCGGGCATGCGGGAAGCGGCAAGACGACGATAGCCGACGGACTTCTTTATCTTGCGGGAGCCAACACAAGATTCGGTAAAGTCAACGAGCAAACATCGGTTTTTGACACCGAACCCGAAGAGCAAGAGAAAATTTGCAGCCTCAACCTCGGGCTCGCATCGTTCAAACACAAAAATGTTCTCATCAATCTGATCGACACGCCTGGCTATGCTGACTTCGTTGGCGAGGCAATAAGTGGGATCGAGTCCATTGATTGTGCAATAGTCGTCGTGGATGCCGTCGGAGGTATCGAGGTCGGAACCGAAAGGTTGCTGGGTGAAATAACCAAGAAGAAAATACCAGTCGTGTTTTTCATCAATAAATTGACCAAAGAAAATGCGGATTTTCAGAAAACTCTCTCAACGATCGGCGAAGCATACAAGAAGAGTGTTGTTGCCGTGACAATACCCATAGGAGAAACGAGCAAATTGAGCGGTGTAGTCGATGTCATAAATGGCAAAGCTTTTGAGGCCAAGGGTAAGGAAATCCCAGTTCCGGATGAGATGAAGGATGCTATCCAGAAATACCGCGACAAGTTCATCGAAGCGGCTGCTGACCTTGATGAAGGACTGATGAACAAATACATCGAGGGCGAAAAAGTTGAGTTACCGGAATGCCTCGACCCGGTTAAAAAAGGTGTTACCGCCGGCAAGATCGCAATATGTCTTGCGGGCGATGCAATGGAATTGATCGGTGTAAGCAATCTGCTTGATATTGCCGTTGAGTTTATACCGACCCCGCAAATGCTACCTGACATTCAGGTGGGGGGCAAGAGCATCAAAAGGGAAGATTCTTCACCATTTCTTGGTTATGTATTCAAAACCGTAGTTGAACCACACCTCGGTGAAGTATGCTACACCCGCATATTCAGCGGCAAGGCTAAGAGTGGGGATGTCGTTGACAACACAACAAAATCTTCAGAGGAAAAAATCAATCAGATATTCCTGATAAAGGGAAAAGAGAAGACCGAAATCGAGGAACTAAATACCGGTATGATAGTCGGCTTGGTCAAACTCAAGAACACCAATACCGGCGATACTCTCACGAAGGGGGTGAATGTCACTCTGCCGCCAATAGTATTCCCGACGCCGTCGATATCCATGGCAATCGTGCCAAAAGAAAAAGGTGACGAGGAAAAGATCTCAACAGGACTCACTCGCCTCCACGATGAGGACCCGACATTTGCTTTCGCTTTTGACCCGGAGATCAAACAATTGATAATCTCTGGCATTGGTGAACTGCATCTCGATATCATACTCTCACGATTGAAAAGGAAGTACAGTGTCAGCGTTGACCTCGTGAAACCGCGCATAAAGTATCGCGAGACCTTCACCAGGAAAACCAGCGCTCAAGGTAAGTATAAGAAACAAACCGGTGGGCACGGTCAGTATGGTGATTGCTGGTTGAAAGTCGAGCCCAGGGAAAGAGGAGCTGGCTTTGAATTCGTTGACGAGGTCGTGGGCGGCGCCATACCTTCACGTTATATACCATCGGTCGAGAAAGGAGTCAAAGAAGATTTGGAGCACGGTTTTCTTGCCGGCTACCCGCTAACCGATATAAAGGTCATCGTTTATGATGGTTCGTATCACCCCGTTGACTCGTCGGACATCGCTTTCAAAATCGCGGCATCGATGTCGCTTAAGTCGAACGCCGAAAAGGGTGGCGTAGTATTGCTTGAACCGATCCAAGAAGTGGAAGTCTTTGTGCCCGAGTCTTTCATGGGAGATGTCATCGGTGACCTGAACAGCCGCCGTGGTAAAATAATGGGAATGGAAGGGGAAGGCAAGATACAAAAAATTAAGGCTCTCGTTCCCATGGCAGAAATGTACAAATACTCGACCAGTCTCCGCTCGATGACACAGGGCCGGGGTTTTTTCAACATGAAATTCAGCCATTATGAGGAAGTTCCGCGCGACGTGACCCAGAAGATTGTGGACGAAGCAAAAAAATCTAAAGAGTAGATGAGACCCGTTTTGATAGAGGTTGGCGGGATCGCGATCCCGGCTTACGGCGTAATGCTTGCGGTCTCTTTTCTCGCCGCACTCTGGTATGTAAAACGTAAAGCCCCAAGGTTCGATATCTCGCCAGTGATAATCGAAAATCTGGCATTCTATGTTATGCTCGGTGTCGTTATCGGGGGCCGTCTGCTCTATGTGATATTCCACTGGACGCAATATCAGAATGACCTGCTCGGTGCAATCCGGATATGGGAAGGTGGAATGATGTTCTTCGGAGGATTCCTTGGTGGATTCATGCTCGGCGCACTGTATATGCGGAAACAGAAAATCTCCATTTACAGAATGTCGGATTTGGTTGCACCGTCGCTGGGCCTCGGGTTGTTCTTCACGCGCATCGGATGTTTTCTTAACGGCTGTTGCTTTGGTGAACCATCGGTACTGCCTTGGGCAATGCGTTTCCCGCCCGAATGCGTGGCCGGGACTTCGCCGATCGGCACACAGCCGCTCCATCCTGCACAACTCTACGAATCAGCCTTCGGTCTGGCGCTGTTCTTCTTTCTGAACAACCGGCTTGGTAAATCTGAGCGCAAGGGCGCTGTTTTTGCCCAGTTTTTGATATTCTACGGCGTTTTCCGTTTCGGAATCGACCTGATACGTTACTATGAAAACAGCGCTAATTATTGGATTAATCAAGTCATCGCCCTGGGGTTGATCATCGCTGGAATAGTAATGTTCATCCGTCCCGTCAAAAAACCGTCTTGACCCTTCTGTCAGATGTTCTAAAAGCAGTATTCGACTTCATCTTACCGCAATCCTGTATCCTATGTAACGAAGAAATACAGCGTGGGGTAATTTGTGATAACTGCCTTGATTATCTGCCGCTTGTAAACCCGCCGCTTTGCGTCGTATGCGGACGACCGATAAAGAACGGCAAGCAGTGTGCTTTCTGCGACAGTGAATCACCGGTCGACCATGGACGCGCCTGGATACTCTTCATCCCTCCGTCAGACAAGGTCATTCATCATTTCAAATACCGACGGAAAACTCGCCTCGCACAACTACTTGGCCGGGCGATGGCAGGAATGATCAATGCCGATCATATCTTATCAGGTGCGGACACTATTACGCCGATCCCTTTGTTCTGGTGGAAGAGAATGCGCCGGGGCTACAACCAATCAGAGATTCTATCGCGCATCGTAAGCACGGAAACGGGTATCGGGCAAGAGCGACTGCTGAGAAGAATCAAGCATACCCGAACGCAGACACGACTCAGCACCGAAGAACGCAGGAAAAACGTCCTGAACGCCTTTGCGCTGAGCAATGATAGTGTTCACGATAAAAAGATACTGCTGATCGACGACGTGCTCACCACTGGTGCAACGGCGAGGGAATGCGCCCGTGTTCTGAAAGAGCACGGTGCGGCTGCGGTCTATTCATGTGTCGCGGCGATCACGCCGGATAAACCCAACACTTTTTCTCGTCATCGTCCGGTTCACCCGGACGATCCAGAAACGCCAGAATGAACGCCACAAACTCTGGATCCTCTGGTTAAACCAGAGAATGACAAAATCTCTCTCACCACCCTCCAACCTGATCCTACGGCTGTCGTCCAGCCCACCCCCTCCTGTCATCGTCCGGCTTGCTTGTCCGCCTCAGGCGGGACCGGACGATCCAGAGCAAAAACCGTACCACAGAACCTGGATTCCCCGGCTAAACCGGGGAATGACAGAATAATGACCTCTGTAGCGTTGACACAGGTGCAGTTTCCGATTAATATTACATTCTGAGAGAAATGGTATGTTAGTTAATCTAAATAAAATCCTTCCAAAAGCGCGCAAAAATGGCTATGCCGTGGGCGCGTTCAACACCTCAAACCTGGAAATCACCCAGGCGATCATCAGTGCATCCGAGGCACTAAAAGCGCCGGTGATCGTCGCCACGAGTGAGAAGGCGATCAGGTATGCCGGGATCGAAAATATCTCCGAGATGATCATCGGCATGGCAAAGCGAACAAAAATCCCGGTTGTGCTACACTTAGATCATGGCAAATCCTATGAACTGTGCAGGGAATGCATAAAGCATGGCTACACATCGGTCATGATCGATGCCTCACATCTGCCATTCGGCGAAAATGTGAAGCTGACAAGAAAGGTCGTGCGCTACGCGCACGCAAGGCGGTTGACAGTCGAAGCGGAGATCGGGAGGCTTGCGGGCATTGAAGATGACGTTGACGTCACGGAAAAGGAAGCCCTGTATACGGAGCCGCACGAGGCAAAGAGATTTGCCGAAGAAACCGAATGCGATGCACTGGCGATCGCCATCGGGACTTCGCACGGCGCGTATAAGTTCAAGGGCAAACCAAAATTACGCATCGACATACTAAAGGAAATCGCCGGGTTGATCCGAATACCGCTCGTGCTTCACGGTGCATCCGGCGTTAAAACTAAATGGATCAACCGTGTGAACAAACACGGCGGTGCGCTGGAGCACGCGCGCGGTGTGCCGGACAACCTCATCCGCCAGGCCGTTAAGAATGGCATAGCCAAGATAAACACCGACACTGATTTGAGGATCGGCTTCACGGCAGGGCTTAGGGAATATCTTGAGGAGAACCCTGCTGATTTTGACCCAAGAAAGATCACGGGCCGTGCACGAGACCTGGTCGCCGAAGTTGTAACAGACAGAATACAAGTGTTTGGCACAAAAGATCGCTTGTGAAAAAACCTTTTCTCATCACACCAGCCGTTCTTTGCATTCTGTTAATGTTCGTTTTATGCGGCGTGCCACCGAAGGAGTACAGTTACAGCAATTTTCTGTTTGGTGCACAGTGTAACGTGAAATTTCAATTCATTCATGAATACCGTGCAAAAGAGATTATTGATGTTCTCGATCTGGAACTCACGCGGCTTGATTCGCTGTTGAATTACTTTAGTGACAAAAGTCTGCTGAGTGAACTGAACCGCAATTCGCGGGTAAAGGCTCCGAGTGACATAGTCTTTCTTGTTACACTTAGCGACTCGGTCTCGCGGCTGACCGGCGGTCTTTTCGATATTACAATAGCCCCGTTACTCGAGATTTGGGGTTTCTACCTTGGAGAGCCAAAGATGCCCGGTGCGGGCGAAATTTCCCGCGCAATAGGTCTCGTTGATTACACAAAAATCCAGATAAAAGAAGATTCAATTATCATCGAACCAGGTATGCGCGTTGACCTTGGCGGCATTGCCCAAGGGTTTGCCGCGGACCGTGCCGCGGATATTCTCAGGCAGAATCATGTGAAGTCGGCAATAATAGACATCGGCGGTGAGATCATTACAATAGGACGATCGCCCGAGAAGAGACCGTGGCGTGTGGGCATCCGCAACCCGCGTGGTGGAGGTGTGATCGAAACCATTGATATGAAAGATTCTGCCGTCTCTACGTCCGGTGATTACGAGAAATTTTTCATCATCGGCAACCAGCGTCACCCGCACATCCTGAATCCGCATACTGGTCTACCAGCAAAGGAGTTCGCTTCGGTAACCGTGTGCGCTGACAATGCCGCATTTGCTGACGCGATGTCAACGGCGATCGCCGTCATGGGCGCGACAAGAGGCATTCAATTCCTTGATTCACTCGGAATAAAAGGTATAATATATTATGAGCGCAATGGTGAACTGGAGAGACTTTCCAACAGATGAAGGTTGAAGCAAAACACTATAGAACCAAAACAGATCATGTTGAATGCACAATGTGCCCACACTTGTGCAAAATCAAATTGGATAAGTGGGGACTCTGCCGCGGGCGTAAGAATGAAGCGGGTAGATTGTGGGCGACCAATTACGGCGAAACCACTTCGATCGCAATGGACCCCATAGAAAAGAAACCGCTGTACCATTTTCATCCCGGGTCGCAGATACTCTCCATTGCGTGCAACAGCTGCAACATGCGGTGTCCGTTCTGTCAGAACTGGGAAATCTCACAAGTTGAAGTGCAAACCCAGTATCTATCTCCCGAAATACTTCAGAAAATGTCGAGGGACCACGAGTCAATGGGTGTTGCATATACGTACACCGAGCCTTTAATGTGGTTTGAATATTTGATAGACGCAGGAAAGGCTATTCATGAAATTGGTGGCAAGAATGTACTTGTGACCAATGGACTGATCAACGAAGATCCGCTGCGTGAGCTTATACCGCTGATCGATGCTATGAACATCGACCTCAAAACAATGAATCCGGATGTGTACAAAAAAACATTGAAGGGAGACCTGGCCGCAGTTAAGAGAACTATCGAAACTGCACACAAGAATTGTCATATTGAAATCACGAATCTCCTTGTCACTGGATTGAATGACAAGAAAACGGATATCGACAGCTTGGTCGATTATGTCTCTTCCATAGACCCAAATATACCTCTTCACTTTTCGAGATACTACCCCAATTATGAATACACGAAACCTCCAACTTCGGTAAAGATGATCGAATACGCATATTCGAAGGCTCGCGAAAAACTGGCTTATGTCTACATTGGAAACCTGCCATCTGAAGAGGGTGCCCATACGGTCTGCCCGAAATGCGGGAACATGCTCATAGAACGGATGTATTTTCAGGCAATGGTCAAAGGTCTTGACGGGAATAAGTGCAATAAATGCGGGGAGAAGATTCCAGTTGTGGTATGAAAACCATAAAGGAGGATCATGGCAAGACGTAAGTTGGGGCATGTAATCGCCGGTGTAATAATAGGCGGAATTATCGGCTCGGCACTATCATCCCTGCTGAGCGGCATTTTTCCAAAGGGCCCTGTGAAGAACTTTTTCTTCAGCGCACTAAAAGTTGGTTTCTCAGCAGTCGAGGTGAATCTTGGTTTTTTTAACTTTACGATCGGGCTTGGGTTGAACATTACGCTGGTGACAGTAATCTTCATATTCCTGGCTATCTATTTACTGCATAAATTATAGAATTGACAGGCCAGAAACATCATGTTTATCAAAGGTAAAAGAGTAGTAAGGGACAAAAAGATCGAGGTCATTAATCCCTACAATGATCAAATTGTTGAGACGCTCGGTAGGAGCGAAAACGCAGATGTCAAAGAAGCACTGGCTATCGCTCAGAAAGGATTCGATATACTGAGGAAAATGCCCGCTGGCGAAAGGTCAAGGATCTTAGAAAAAACGGCGCAGATAATAATTTCACGCAGAGACGACTTCAGCCGTGCCATAGCCCTTGAATCCGGCAAAACAATCAACGAAGCGCGTAGTGAAGCTGACCGCGCCGCTAACACTATGAAACTGTCAGCCATCGCAGCACTAAAATTGACCGGCGAGACCGTTCGTTTTGACCTTGGTGGACAATCCAAGAAATTGGGTTTTTTCATGCGGGTTCCGCTGGGAATCGTTCTGGCTATCACACCCTTCAATTTCCCCCTTAATCTATCTTGCCACAAAATCGGGCCAGCTATTGCAGCAGGCAATGCGGTTATTCACAAGCCAGCAACAAAAACACCGATATCTGGCGTGATGCTGGCCGAAGCCCTGGTGGAAGCCGGTCTTCCGGTTGAGGGAATCTCGGTTCTGACCGGTCCTGGCAGTACTATCGGCATGACACTCATCAAGGACCCGCTCGTTAAGAAAATAAGTTTCACCGGCTCCCTCGAAGTTGGAGAAACAATCACCGCCAATTGTGGTATGAAACGAGTGACAATGGAACTTGGCTCCAACTCCGCAGTCATCGCATGCAAAGATGCGCCACTCGAGATTCTCGCAAAGAAAGTACGCAAGGGTGGGTATACCCTTGCCGGGCAGGTCTGTATCTCAATCCAGCGAGTGTACGTTGAAGATACGGTTGCCGATGACCTTCTCGGCATGCTTACGGATGAAGTTAAACACATAAAATACGGGGACCAACTTCTCGAGCATACCGAGATGGGCCCGATGATCGACAATGCTGCGTTGGAAAAAGCGGAATTATTCTGTGAGGATGCAGTAAAAAAAGGTGGGAAGGTCATTGTCGGCGGCAAAAGAGAAGGTAGCATTTTCACGCCAACGATCATCTATAATGTGCCGGAGGATGCTCTGGTTATTCAGGAAGAGGCATTTGCACCGATCGTTGCAGTCAACGCATTTAATGGAATCGACGATGCGATTCAAAAAGTCAACAACACAAAATATGGCTTACAGGCAGGGGTCTTCACACGGGACATCACCAAGGCACTCCAGTGCGCGCGCGAAATCGACGCCGGAGGAGTACTGATCAATGAAATTCCCACGTACAGAGTCGACAATATGCCTTATGGCGGTACAAAAGGAAGCGGCATTGGCCGCGAAGGTCCCGATTTTGCGATTAGGGAAATGACGGAAGAGAAACTCGTTATACTCGACCAGATATAGTATTAAGTAAGTATTTTTTGTGTTGTGCGATACCGTAAAGGTTTGTAATATGCGGCCAGCTATTCGCCGCGGGATTCAAGCTGTGCTTCCAGCTCTTGAATCCTTTCAACCAATTTTTCCTTCTCCCCTTCTCTTTCTTTCCTCCATATTCTCGTAAGCATTCCAAAAGCCATGAACATAAGAATCATTCCCCACCATGGTGCGAACCAACTGAAGATGTTGAAAAAATGAAGGATTAATCCAACCACCCCGACCAAGAATAAAACAAGTGCCCATAATGACATAGAGCCTCCTTAATATCTTTGTCGCTCTGGTGTACTAACGTATTATATGAACAATTAATTTATTGTCAACAAATTTTTTTCCGCTATGGGTGATTCAAGCACATCATCCCCGGAATTTAACCAAAATGATATCACCGTCGTGTACTACATATTCTTTGCCTTCAATCTTGGTATACCCCCGATTCTGGCCTTCACCAAATCCTCCGGCTCTGATAAAATCATCATAAGCCAGGACTTCGGCCTTGATGAAACCTTTCTGCATATCCGTGTGAATCTTACCAGCCGCGTCGATTACCCGTATCCCCCTTGCGACAGGCCAGGCACGTGCCTCCTCACCCTTGATCGTGTAGAAAAGAATGATAGATAATTCTTCCATGCACATCCTCACGAGACCATCAATGCCCCGTGGATCCACTCCCGCATCTTGCCTCAATTCTATTCTCTCTTCATCGCTGAAATCTCCTGTTTCCTCTTCAAGCTTCACCGAAATTCTATATCCTTCATGTTCAGTAACGAACTTACCCTCGTCATCAAGATTCAACAACACAATCTCCTTTTTCGTGGTAAGCAGTGGAATTCCCTCGTGGGTCTCGCTCGGTATATTGCCTTGAACTAGTTCATCTTTAATGCTATCCAGTTTCTGGAGTTCTTCACGAAATTCCGCCGCTTTTTTTATTTTCTCAATACGCCTTTCTACAATTTCCAGATCTGCAAGCAGCAATTCCGTGCGAACCACTGAATAATCACCTTCTGGCGACAGCTCAGCCGAAGTATGCGCAACATCGGGTGCTTCGAAGCACCTCAAAACGTGTACGATGCAATCAACATCCCGGATGTGAGAGAGAAACTTATTGCCCAGACCTTCACCCTTATGCGCATCTTTGATAAGACCGGCGATATCCACGAACTCAATGCTGGCGTATCTCATCTTGGGGGATTTTGTGATCTCCACAATATGCTCAAGGCGCTCGTCCTGAATCATAACCATACCTACATTTCTATCTATCGTGGTAAAAGGGAAATTTGCCACCTGGGCACCGGCCTTTGTTAGCAGATTGAAGAGGCTGGATTTACCAACATTGGGCAATCCGACAATACCAATCTTCATATTTTCGAAGAGAATATGATACTCATTTGTCTGAATCTAACTCAATCTTAATCGAGTTGATGTGGTTCTGAGCTTTCACAAAGCCATCGCGCACCAGTATTCTTATTCCTTCTATGCCATGTTTCAGCACCCTGACGAGTATTCTCATCTCCCCTGAATTGAAACTTTCAAGAACATAATCTTCGGTATCAATCGAGGGTTGACCGATGCCTATTCGCAAACGGGGAAAGTCGCAGGTTCCAAGACTATCTATTAATGACCGTAGCCCCAAATGCCCGCCGTCGCTTCCATTACTTCTCAGACGCATTCTTCCAAGGGGTAAGTTGACGTCATCAAGAACAACCAGAAAGTCATCTTTCTCGCCCCGGAGCAGGTCGCGAACCACTAAACCGCACTGGTTCATCCAACAATTGGGCTTTACAAGCTGCACCGGCGTATTTCTTATGCGAAGCTTTGTTTGTCTGTACTGTCGTTTGTCGACGAATCTCTTTTTTGACGTTCGGGCCAGTTGTTCAAGGAAGAGGTATCCTGCGTTATGTCTTGTTCTTCGATATTTCAGACCTGGATTACCAAGCCCAAAAATTATCATTTCCCTCCTCTGGGTGCCTCCTTGCCTTTTTTCTCTTCCTTCACCTCTTTCTTTTCTTTAGCTTCCTTTACTTCCTCTTTTTTCTCTTCCTCTTCTGCGCCCTCTTCGGCCGCGACAACCTCCTCTTCAGCCGGCGCCTTAACCTCAACCTCTAACGCGCGCGGGACAAGAATCGAAACGACGGTCGTATCAGACGAAAGCTCAAACTCCACACTAGGCATCTGAATATCACTGATGTGAATAGCCTCACCCAGATCAAGGTTGGAGATGTCAACATCAATGTGGGAAGGAAGAGCGTCGGGCAGGCATCTCACCTGCACTTCATGAAGATGAACGTCCAGAATTCCACCCTTCTTGATTCCGGGTGCTTCACCAAGAGCATGAATTGGCACGGTTGCTCTTATTTTCTCTTTTTTATGAATATGCTGAAAATCCACGTGTAGCAGCGTTGCCTCTAATGGATTTTGCTGCAAAGACTTGATCACACACGGAAAGCCTTTACTACCAATTTTCAGATTGACAATGACGGTTTCGCTCTTCATTGCATCCAAAACTTTTTTGAATTCCTTCTGTTCAACATATATTCTTTTGGTTTTCTCTTTGTGTCCATATAGAACGGCCGGAATTTTGCCTTCTCTGCGTAATCGTTTTATATCACCCTTTTTCTCGGTCTCAAGGGTATTCGCAGGTAGATCTATTTTCATGTTTGTACCTCCTTGAATAATGAACTTATCGATTCAGCGCGATGGATTCTGATGATCGCTTTACCTAGAAGACTGGCAACGGACAATATTTTCAGTTTCTTTATTTTCTTCTCCGGAGACAACGGTATTGTGTCAGTCACCACGAGCTCCTTGATACAAGATTTCATTAACCTTTCCGGCGCGTTGCCAGAGAGGAGTGGGTGTACTACACAAGTGTATATTTCTTTGGCACCTTTTTTGCGGATGGAATCAGCAGCATCGACCATGGTCCCGCCGGTGTCTAACATATCATCGTAGATCAATGCAATCTTGTTCTCAACCTCACCGATGATGTTCACTACTACCGATTTATTTGGCCCAGTCCGCCGTTTATCAACTATTGCGATCGGCACGTGTTTACCCAGGCGCCTCGCAAAAGCGCGCGCCCTCTTGACGCTCCCGGTATCGGGAGCGACCACGATCAGGGAAGCAGTGCTGAATTTCTGATAGTAGTCGATAAAGACAGGTGCTGCATATAGGTGATCGACAGGAATGTCAAAGTATCCCTGTATCTGTTCGGCGTGCAGGTCCATTGTCAATACCCTGCTGGCACCACTTCTCGCGATCAGGTCAGCAAGCAACTTTGCCGAAATCGGTACCCTTGGCTCATCTTTTCTGTCCTGCCTGGCATAGCCGAAGTATGGAATGACCGCGGTTACACGATCCGCTGAAGCACGTTTCGCCGCGTCAAGAAATAACAGGAGCTCAAGAATATGCTCGGCTGGCGAATGTGTTGACTGCACGATAAATACATCGCGACCGCGGATATTCTCTTCCAGTTTGACCTTCAGCTCACCGTCAGCAAAGCGCGTAATCGTGCTCTTACTAACCGGAACGCCAATGGCTGAAGAAATCTTTTTTGTCAAATCCTGACTCGCACTACCCGCAAATAACTTTATATCCCTTTTCATCAAAAAACCTCCTTTTTGCCGGAAGGCAAAAATGGATTCAAGCCGCTGCTCAGCGTATCAAGCTCCCCGTTTCTCAACTTCCTCACTTCTCATCCTCTCATCTTCTCAGCATCTTCGCCGCTCCGTGTTACCGGGTCTCCCTGTCTTCCCGTAGCTGGGGCGGGAGGAGTCGAACCTCCGCGCCAGGATCCAAAATCCTGTGTCCTGCCACTAGACGACGCCCCAATAAAGATCGACTGACGTTTTACGGTTTCGATGATCGTTTCGTCCAACGTCATCGATCCACGGTTGACGAAACGCTTTTCGCAACCGACCAACAATTACCTGTTTCGTCAAGTAGTTGCCACTTCGAAATATGTAGCACCGATTCCACCCAGGTACTTTATTATCTTGGGACGAAGGCTGTCATCAACGACAGCGAAAATACATGAACCGCTACCGGATAATGACACAAAAAAGGCGCCCGTGCCAAGTAAATTCGTTTTTACATCCAATAGATCAGGGTGGTACTGGAAAATTACCTTTTCAAAGCTATTCTCCAGCTGAAAGCCCTTTCTCTTCGCTTTGCGTTTGTCCTGAACAATATTATCCACATCCGGCTCGTGTGTCAACATCATCTTATCATATTGTTCGTAAGCCCATTTCGTAGATATCGCATATCCTGGATAGTAAAGCACAAGATCCATCCGGGGTAATTTGAAAAAAGTCAGCTCATCACCCCTGCCGCGTGCATAGGCAGCACCCCCTTTGATGAAAAACGGCACATCAGAGCCTATCTCCCGGGCCATTTCCATGAGTTCCTCGTCCCCGATGAACATATTGAAGAGCTTTCCAAGACCCTTGAGCACCGTGGCGGCATCTGCAGACCCGCCGCCTAAACCAGCACCAACGGGGATGTTCTTTACAAGCCCGATCTTAACCCCCCGGGTTATTCCATATCGTTGCTTGAATAGTTCAGCAGCCCGGTAACAAAGGTTATCAGGCCGCTCAATCTGGAGATTTTTGGCTTCTATGACGGTGCCCGACGTTGTTTCCTCCAGCGTCAAAAAATCAGACAGGTTTACCGTCGTAAGGGTCGTCTCCAAATTATGGAAACCATCTTCCCGTTTATTGAGGATCTTCAGCCCGATATTCACTTTCGCCCAGGCTTTTAGTCTAATCATTTAAGTATCTCTATTTTGACTTTCGTGACCCCGGCTGCGATCATGTCAATCTTTTTTGCCGCGGCATAGGATATATCAATCAACCTGCCGCGTACCCACGGTCCCCGGTCATTTACCCTCACGACCACGGATTTCTTGTTTTTAACGTTGGTGACCTTGATGCGCGTTCCAAATGGAAGATCCCTATGGGCACAGGTGTAATCCCACTGATTGAAGATTTCACCCGATGCCGTCTTTTTGCCGTGGAATTCTGACCCATAATAGGACGCCAGGCCATATGTCGGAGCACTGGTAGGTCCACCAAATAGACAACAACATGAATAGAGACATAACACAATGCCCATTCGTCCTATTATACAATGATTTATTTTGATGTCAACGGAATATGTTTTTACTGTAGTTTCATGAAAATTTCTTCTAGCACCCCGCCCCTTGAGAAAATACGGTGTTCGCCTTTGTAGATGGCTTCGGACCGACCATCGTCATCGACATTTATGTCAACCCAACCCCTCTTGCAGGACATACATATTGGGAAGAGATAATCCCAGTCGCGTCGATCACCAAGATCATAGAAATAAAGGTAATCCCAGGTTTTCCCATTGCGCGGGTTTCTGGTGTAGAACAAAAAATACTGGCCGTTTGGTGAGACCCTGTAATCAAGTAATTGCTGCCATTCTCCTTCTTCTATGATTTCAACCTTCTCGCCGTCCTTCACCACAAAGAAGCTAGGATCACTGCTGAGTCTATCCCAGATTGTGACGACCAGGATCCCGTCGTATATGCCGGAGAAATCATATGAAATGTTTCTTCCCTCCTGCCCCAGTTCTTCCCACAAAAGGTTTTTCCCGGCGTCGTAAAACGATATTTTTGAATGCACCACTTCCTCATCACCGGCTTGCACCGCCTCATAGATCAGATAATACATGTGATCTTCCGACACCCTTCCCCGTCGAACGACTATTTGCCCCAAGCTGTCGCTGTAATCTTCGTCTTCCAGGATTATTATGTCAACAACTGAATCTTGATCTGTAAATTGAAGAGTATCTGCGTTCTGATAGACAAGCAACCCAACCAGAAAGAATGTTATCATAAATTCATTATATAAAACTTCCATTGGTTTGTCAACGACCTGAGAATTTTCTAGAATTTTTGTTCAATGCAAATTTTGTGCCGAATAATATCGTTCGCTTTCCATTTTTTTCTTGACTTTCACCTTCTTTTGTGTAGACTTTAGGCACCGGTAAAGAATCTTTTTCAGATTCTTTTTTTTCTCGTTAACATGTCAAAAAATAAGGAGAAATGTATGCTTTCCGTGTGGATAACTATGTGGGTTTCTGTGGATAAACAAAATGACTGAGCAGGCGAAAAAAACCTGGGAGAATATCCTAAATTATTTAAAGGAAAGAATCAACCCCCAATCCTTTGCCACATGGTTTGGCAGTAGCTCCGGAGTTGAACTTAAAGATGATGTACTCCTCGTTGAATTCCCGAACGGATTTTTTATCGACTGGATAGAGGAACATTATTACAGCATACTGGAAGAGGCGGTTAATCACGTAAACGGAAGCAAACTGCGGCTTGCGTTCAAGGCAACAAAGCAGCAGGGTGATCGTCCGATCCGCAAGAGGAAAAGGATTATTCTTTCCCACGCCTCAACAAAACTGCAAGAGCGGTATACTTTCGAGAATTTTGTCGTTGGCAAGAGCAATGAATTCGCGCATGCAGCGGCGCTGGCCGTTGCCGAAGCGCCCGGCCAAGCATACAATCCTCTCTTCCTCTATGGTGGCGTGGGGTTGGGTAAAACCCATCTCATGCAGGCGATAGGCAATTTTGCACATCGCCAGTATAAGAACCTGAGTGTGTATTATACTCAAGCGGAAAACATAATGACCGAGCTCATTGAGGCAATACAGAAGAACCAACAGATGACATTTAAGAGGAAGTATCGCACGAAGGAACTCCTCCTTATCGACGATATTCAATTCCTTTTTGGAAAAGAGCGGTTGCAGGAAGAGATATTTCACACTTTTAACTACCTGTACACCCAGGGAAAGCAAATAGTCATTAGTTCAGACCGGCCACCAAAGGAGATCCCGACTATTGAGGAGCGTCTCACATCCCGCTTCCAGGGAGGGCTTGTCGTTGACCTTCAACCCCCGGACCTTGAGACTCGCATTGCTATCCTGCAGAAGAAGGCGGAATTTGAGAACATCAGGATCCCGAGTAACGTGGCTTATTATATTGCCTCCCGGGTGAAATCGAATATCCGTGAATTAGAGGGTTGCCTGATCAGACTACTGGCAATGTCATCCTTGTCAGGCGAAGATGTGACGGAACAACTGACCGAGACCGTGCTTAAGGACCTCTTAAACCACGGAGGCAAGGTCACGAAAGAAATGATCCTGCGCAACGTTGTCGATGAGTTCGGCTTCACCGAGTTAGAGCTCAAGGGCCGACGCAGAACCCAGAAGTTGGCACTGGCGCGACAGACTTCCATGTACTTGATCCGCAATTTGCTCAGTCTCTCCCTTACTGAAATCGGTGATTTCTTTGGAGGAAAGGACCACACAACGGTCATGCATGCTATTGAGAAAGTCGAAAATTTGAAGAAAGCCGACTTTGAATATAGCCAAAAACTCCAGGGGATAATGACGCGAATAAATAGTGTGTAACACGTGGAGAAAAGATTGAAGAATTTGAAAGACACCGTTTGTTCACAGGAAATCCACGTACCTTTCTGGATATTCGAAGGAAGTTTGTTGAAGGATTTTGAAGCTTTAGGGACATATCAACATTTCCACCTACCCAACAACAACAACAAATATATATTTATATATTGTTGTTGTATTTATTAAGGAGGATACATGGAATTCAAAATTGCTAAAAGTGCATTGGAGAAAACGCTGAATAGTGTCGTACGAATAA
This sequence comes from candidate division WOR-3 bacterium, assembly GCA_029858255.1. NCBI lineage: Bacteria > Pseudomonadati > Caldifarciminota > Caldifarciminota bacterium. Next base: position 104,434 of record JAOUFJ010000004.1, read on the forward strand.
TTCCTCCAAAGAGTACCTATACCGTATTACAGAATATCATATTAGAAGCAAAGGATAAAGAAATCTCGATAGAAGCAACTGATTTAGATATTTTTATAAGAAAGGTCATACCTGCCGAGGTCAAGGATACAGGAAAAGTACTGATACCGGGGAAGAAAATACTCGAAATAACAAGAGAGGCGAACGCTAAAGAAATCGGATTCAAACTAAAAGAACTGAACCTGCAAATTTCTGCTGGCAATGCGCATTTCAATATTCCTTCTTTGGACTCTCAAGAATTTCCCGAAGTCCCTAAATTTCCCGAGAAGAAATGGTTTGATATCAATATCAGTCAAGCACAGGAGATGGTCAACTCAACCATTTTCATGGTTGCAAAGGACATCAGCCGCCGGCCAATGAATGGTGTCCTCATTCAACTGAAGGAAAATGAATTAAAATTCGTAACAACCGATGGCGCCCGGTTGGCGATGTGCAAAACCGAAAAACAGGAAAATCCGGGTGAAATCATCGTTGCACCTAAACTGTTCGATCTCATCGGCTACGACAGCCCTGACGAGCAGGTCGAAATATTCTCGGAAGAAAGAATGTTGGGTCTGAAATTCGCGGACACAAAAATAATCGCGCGCTTAATTGAGGGTCCCTACCCTAACTATGAAGGGGTCATACCGAAAACCTTTGTGGGTAATTGTACGATAGAGAAGGATATTTTAGATGGTGCCCTCAAGCGTGTTTCCCTGGTTTCCAGTCCGCACATCAAGAATGTTAAGTTTGACTACAGCAGCGGCGGTATTGTTTTATCGGCCTCCTCGCCAGACATTGGTGAGGCCAAGGAAGAAATCCCCTGTGTTTACGAAGGTGAGGGTCTATCCATCTGGTTTAACGCAAGCTACATTATCGAAATCTTACGACATGTGACGACAAACGACGTGGTTATGCAGCTGACATCACAATCGACGGCGGCACTTCTTGGACCAAAAGCACAGGAGAATATACTGTATTTATTGATGCCTTTAAGGATCGAAGGGTGGGAATGATGAAGAAATTAGCAATTCTATGTATCCTGATCGCTCCGGTGGTTGCGTTTGCCGGAAACCTGGGGCTTGGGGTCGTCCTGGGAAGTCCAACTGGACTGTCACTTAAATACATGTTGTCAAGACAGTCTGCATTCTCGGCGCATGCTGGATGGTCATTTATTGATGACCCGGGCGTGCACCTGACCGGGGACTATCAACACCTCTTTCCGATGGTGATCGAAACCGCCGAGGGCACAACGATAAGCGATTTCACGCCATATATTGCGGCTGGGGGTCGTTTCAGGTTCAAGAAGGATGAAACCACCGATGAGAATGAATTTCACCTCGGAGTGCGTATCGGTGGCGGCGTTGAATACAATGTCTCCCAATTTGGGATATTCCTTGAAATATTGCCCGTTGTCGACCTTATCCCCGAGACCAGCTTTGACCTTGAAGGCGGGCTGGGCTTTCTCTTCTACTTTTAGGGCATAGGCCGTACTAACAGGCGAAAGATAAACATTGGGTATTGACAGCAACAAAAAAATTTATATAATAATAGGCTGTAGGTATTTCGTCTCTTGACAAGAGGGCGAAAATGCTTATAATATAAAGCATAGAAACTAACTGCTTTTGATCTTTGAAAACTTATTTGGCGGAAGGTAACGGGTCCAAGTTAATAAGGGCGCATGGTGGATGCCTTGGCTTCTGGAGGCGATGAAGGGCGTGGTAGGCTGCGCAAAGCGTCGGATAGGTGCGAACAACCTTTGATCCGGCGATTCCCGAATGGGGAAACCCATCCTGAAGAAATTCAGGATATTCCGTCGCGAGACGGAAAGCTAACCAAGGGAAGTGAAACATCTCAGTACCTTGAGGAAAATATATTCCGAAAGTAGCGGCGAGCGAAATCGGAACAGCCTAAACCGATCTGCATGTTCAAGCGAGCAAGCCTTGTGCAGGCGGTGTAGCGGGGTTCAGTCGAATCCAAATTGCTCTGCGGGTTGTGAAGTTACAAAATCTTGGGGTAATCGAAATTTCCTGGAAAGGAATACCATAGATGGTGATAGTCCAGTAGATGAAACTCTAAGATCTTCATTGACTGAAATCCCAAGTACTGCGAAGTAGTTACTTCGTGGGAATCTGCCCAAACCACTGGGTAAGGCTAAATACTCCCAGATGACCGATAGCGAACAAGTACCGTGAGGGAAAGGTGAAAAGAACCCCTGGCGGGGAGTGAAATAGAACCTGAAACTGTGCGTCTACAATCAGCAGGAATATTGATCTCTTGGAAGCAATTCCGAGAGGCCATCGATATGACTGCGTGCTTTTTGCATAATGATCCGGCGAGTTACCCTGACCTGCAAGCCTAATTCTTCTACGAAAGTAGCGGAAGCAAGCGTAGGGAAACCGAGTCTGAATAGGGCGACTTAGTAGGTTGGGATATTACCCGAAACCCGGTGAGCTACCCATGGTCAGGATGAAATTTCGGTGACACGAAATGAAGGTCCGAACCGGTGGATGTTGAAATATCCTCGGATGAACTGTGGGTAGGAGTGAAAGGCTAACCAAACCGGGTAATAGCTGGTTCTCCCCGAAATGTCTCTAGGGGCAGTCTTGGACGTTCAGTAGTAGTGGTAGAGCACTGAATAGAGGAGGACCCTTCGGGGTTCAAATCTAACCAAACTCCAAATGCTACTACTTCAAAAGTCCAGGAATTAGGCAGTGGGGGATAAGCTCCATTGCCAAAAGGGGAATAACCCAGATCGTCAGCTAAGGTCCCCAAGAATTGATTAAGTGGGAAAGGATGTGAGGTGACTTAAACAACTGGGATGTTGGCTTAGAGGCAGCCATCATTCAAAGAGTGCGTAACAGCTCACCAGCCGAGTCGCTTTGCGCCTAAAATATATCGGGGCTCAAATCAATCACCGAAGCTGCGACTCTCCGTCTTTGACGGAGGGGGTAGGGGAGCGTTCCATTGTAGGTTGAAGTTGCGACGTGAGTTGTGATCGACGAACTGGAAGTGATTATGCCGGAATGAGTAGCGATAATCTCGGTGAAAAACCGGGACACCGTAAGCCCAAGGCTTCCTGGGGAAGGTTAATCCGCCCAGGGTTAGTCGGTGCCTTAGCTGAGGCCGAAAGGCGTAGGCGATGGGAAAGCCGTTAATATTCGGCTACCGTCTTAGTTTCGTTATGAACTATGGGGGGACGCTGACAGTAAAGGTGGGTCCTGTGTTGGAATACAGGATCTAAGCGCATCAAGGGAGATGCCAGGCAAATCCAGTATCTCTTAACCTTGGTGTGCGATGGGGAGACCCAAAAGGTCATAAACCCACCTCGAGAGTCAGCCGAGAAAAGCCTCTATGTCAGAAACTAAGGTGACCGTACCGGAAACGGACACACGTGGGCGAGGTGAATATCCTAAGGTGCTCGGGTGAATCCTCGTTAAGGAACTCGGCAATCTAACCCCGTACCCTCGGTAGAAGGGGTTCCCGCTGTGATGAACAGCGGGACGCAGTGAAAGGGCTCTAGCGACTGTTTAACAAAAACACAGGTCTCTGCTAAGCCGAAAGGCCATGTATAGGGACTGACACCTGCCCGGTGCCAGAAGGTTATGGAAGGAGGTCAATTCCGGCATAGACTTCGGTTTAGGCCGGAAGGTAGCTTTCGACCGAAGCCCTGGTAAACGGCGGCCGTAACTCTAACGGTCCTAAGGTAGCGAAATTCCTTGGCGGGTAAGTTCCGTCCTGCACGAATGGTGTAACGACTAGAGCGCTGTCTCAACGAGGAGCCCGGCGAAATTGTAGTGGCGGTGAAGATGCCGCCTACCCGTGATAGGACAAAAAGACCCCGTGAACCTTTACTGTAGCTTGCTATTGGATTTTTGCTGAACATGTGTAGCATAGGTGGGAGGCTTTGAAGTCCCGGCGTCAGCTGGGATGGAGCCACCAGTGAAATACCACCCTTGTTTTGTCGAGAGTTCTAACCCCGTCCCTTGAATCAGGGCGCGGGACAGTGGCAGGTGGGCAGTTTGACTGGGGCGGTCGCCTCCTAAAATGTAACGGAGGCGCCCAAAGGTTCCCTCAGCCCGGTCGGTAATCGGGCATTGAGCGTAAGGACATAAGGGAGCCTGACTGTGAGGCCGACAGGCCGAACAGAGCGGAAACGCGGGCCTAGTGATCCGGTGGATCTGTGTGGAAAGGCCATCGCTCAGCGGATAAAAGGTACTCCGGGGATAACAGGCTGATCGGGCTCGAGAGTTCATATCGACGGCCCGGTTTGGCACCTCGATGTCGGCTCATCGCATCCTGGGGCTGGACAAGGTCCCAAGGGTTGGTCTGTTCGCCCATTAAAGCGGTACGTGAGCTGGGTTCAGAACGTCGTGAGACAGTTCGGACTCTATCCATCACGGGCGTAGGAGACTTGAGAGGAGCTGTCCTTAGTACGAGAGGACCAGGATGGACGGACCTCTGGTTTACGAGTTGTTGCGCCAGCAGCAGCGCTCGGTAGCTATGTCCGGAAGGGATAACCGCTGAAAGCATCTAAGTGGGAAGCCCCCCTCAAGATAAGGTCTCCCGTTCGTATCCACTTCGGTGGAAATGACCTAAAGACTACCTGAAGATGACAGGTTTGATAGGCCACAGGTGTAAGTACAGCAATGTATTGAGCCGAGTGGTACTAATAAGTCGTGTGACTTGGACTTCCTTCCGCCAATTTAATTAAGATTTTAAGAAGATTCCCGGTGGCATTACCGATGGGGAAACACCTCTACCCATTCCGAACAGAGAAGTTAAGCCCATCAGGGCCGATGGTACTATGCTGGTAACGGCATGGAAGAGTAGGTCGCTGCCGGGTCTTTTTTTTTGCCTCTTCGAGGCAATCGATGATGAGATAAAAAAGATTGATTACAATGATGTTTTTTTGTGAAATGATATTGTTACGTAGATACATGCAACTTGACACGCTATTACGCTTCTGTATAATTCAGCACGATGATTGAGTAGTTGTTCAGAAAGATATTTGTGAAAATTTGTAGTTGAAAAACACGCCGTAATTTATTCAGGAGGTGGTTATGGCCAAGACGGCGACATGTCTTGCCATTGTACTCGTGTTGTGTATTACTACGCATGAAGCCTATCCCTTTCAGCTCAAATCCGATATTTTATCGAGCGGTGGCACAACGGTGGTGTCTACCGGGTTTGTTGCTGAGGGCACGCTGTCCCAGTTCACGGCGAGCAGTCCGTGGCTTACGAGCAGCGGGTTTCAGGCGGTCATTGGTTTCTGGCATCCATTTGTCGGCGGCCCGGGGATCGATGAGCACTATGAAAATCTCGGACCGAGCGCTTACGTGAATTTCCTTTATTCAAATGACCCGAATCCGGCCTGTGATCATACGGTCATTCAGTATTCGATCGCGCGTGAGGGCAGGGTAAGACTTGAGGTTTATAACACGCTGGGCCAGCGCGTGACGTCGCTGGTGGACGGGACGCAGTCGCCCGGTATGTACAAGGTTGCCTGGAATTTTCAGATAGACCGTTTACCGGCCGGGGTCTATTTTTACCGGTTAAAGACCGTAGACTACACGAAGATTAAAAAGATGGTAGTAGTTCATTAGGGAGGAGATGATGAAGAGTATTTGTCTGGTGTTTCTCTTGTTGGTTGGGTTTTGTGTGTTTGCTGATGACGCGCGGGTGGTTGAGCGCTCTTCGGATGAGGCGGTAAAGGTCGAGACGAGCCGGATAGATCCCGAGGTTTTTGCCGTGCCCTTGCGTTTGAACTATCAAGGTTTTTTGACCGATGACAACGGCAATGCTATCGATGACACGGCGACCATGGTCTTCAAGATATTCACGGCTTCGGTTGGCGGCAGCGAGTTGTGGTCAAGTGGCAATCAGCTGATTGATGTAGAGAATGGTGTCTTTCACCGCGTTCTTGCGAGTGTGCCGATGAGCGTCTTTGAGGCTGGTGATGTGCGCTGGTTGGAGCTCGCGGTACGGGGTCAGGTGTTGAGTCCGCGGACCGAGATCACAAGTGTTCCCTGGTCATACGTCGCGACCCTTGCCGACAGTGCTGATGGCTCGGCACGGATCGGTGGCCAGACCCTTGCTGCGCTTGATGCGCGGTATATCAATAATGGCGAAAATGCGGGCAATGATCTTTCCGGCACCTATCCAAACCCCACGGTAATAAGGATCCAGACCCGCCCCGTATCGAGCACGGCGCCGACAATTGGCCAGATCCTAAAATGGAATGGCACACAGTGGGCGCCGGCGAATGACACGGCCGGCGGTGCTGATAATGACTGGGTCATTGCAGGCAACAACATGTATTCCGGCGTGTCAGGTAATGTCGGGATCGGCACTGGAAGCCCTTTGGTCAAACTTGACGTGCGCGGCGCGATTTGCGGCGGTTGGGTGAATACGGTCAACGCAACATATGGTGCAGTTCTTGGAGGTTACAGCAACACGGCCGGCGATGCGGTGACTGATACCGGTGCCGTTGTTTGCGGCGGTCGGTATAACACGGCAATAGATCGGTACACTACAGCAAGCGGTGGACGGGATAACGTGGTGAGTGGCACTTACGCGACCGTGGCCGGGGGTTATAGCAGCACTGCGAGCGGTATTTATGCAGCAGTAGGTGGGGGGTATGATAACACCGCAAGCGGCAATTACTCGACCGTAGCCGGGGGCCGGTACAATGGCGGCACGGGTATTAGTGCAACTGTAAGCGGTGGTATTAATAACGGCGCCACGGCGGGGTATGCTACAGTTGGCGGGGGCAACATAGATTCGGCTCTTGCCGTGTATTCTGGAGTTCTCTCTGGCTACAGCAATCTCGCTGGTGTTGTAGTGAGTGATACCGCGGCAGCGATCTGTGGCGGATACAACAATCTTGCACGAAAATATTCATTTGTTGGTGGTGGCCGCAACAACTCTGCCGGTGGCAGCAGTGAGAGTCATGCTACTGTTGGCGGGGGTTCCTACAACTCGGCTGGTGGCGATTATGCTACGGTCGGCGGTGGAACGGGTAATTCCGCTGGCTTCGACTACTCAACCGTAGCCGGTGGTCACTACAACGAAGCCGATGCCGATTACGCGACTGTTGGCGGCGGCAATAACAACAATGCTGCGGGTAGTTATACGACCGTGGCTGGCGGCCATGCGAATTTTTGTTATGCACAATATGCAACTGCTGGTGGCGGACGTGATAACTACGTCAATGGTTTATATGCAACTGTGTCAGGCGGATATGATAATAGAGCGATCGGCGGTGCATCAATCGTTTGTGGCGGTTATCGGAATAGCGCCAGCGTTGACTACGCGACCGTGGCCGGAGGATACGCGGATACTTCGGGGGCATTTTACAGCTACACTGTAGGTTACCACTCAGTGGTACCCTATGGTTACAGCAACTCTGTCGCTCTCAACGGCCAGACAGCCACGGCATCGAATCAGACAAGGGTCGGTGTGCTTTCTAAAGCATCCGGAACGTTCACGATCGACCATCCCCTTGACCCCATGAACAAGATCCTCAACCACTACTTTGTTGAATCGCCGGAAATGGTGCTCATTTACCGGGGTGTTGCGACAATTGGTGTCGGTGGGCGCGCCGAGATTCAGTTGCCTGATTATTATGACGCACTCAACAAGAATTCACAGATTCAGTTGACCGGCGTGGGAACCTACGAAGTCTTTATTGCGGAGAACGTCCGGAACAACCGTTTTGTCATCGGCGGCAAGCCTGGGACTGAGGTGCATTGGGTAGTCACGGGTGAGCGCAAAGACCCGTCGGCCGAGATCACGAAGATCATCATGCCGGTGGAGCAGGCCAAGGATGGAGAACTGGCTGGTCGGTCCCTTGACGATGATTTCCTGTGTTCGACCAGGGAGCAGCTTGAGCGGATGGGTAGGGCCGCAGAGTTCAAATTCCGCCTTGCTTCGAGCCAGCAGAGATATGAAGAAATGCGGAGGATGCTAGTAGAAAACAGATAAATGAGAGTCTGCTTCCGCAAATCCGAAATCCGAATACCGAAAATCCTCGCGAAGCGGGACAAATTCAAAGCACGAAATATTAATTACCAAAACCGCGTTTGATATTTTGGATTTGGAAATTCGAGATTGTTTAGAGTTTAGGATTTAGTGCTTAGGATTTTATCTTTAGAAGGTTTCGTCTTTTTCTTCTTCTTTGTAACTGATCTTGTACAGGTCAGAGCGGCGGTCGAGCCAGGTCAGAACACTGCCGTCTGATCGATGTGTCTTAAGCAGCCTAAGGTCAAGATCCTGAAAGATCATCGTTTCGATATTCGGGGCGCATTCGGCTGCAACACCGTCACGCTGAAACGGTATATCACTCGGCGTAAGAATAGCCGACTGTGCATAATGAATGTCTAGGTTCTTAACACTCGGCAGGTTGCCGACGCAGCCAGCGATTATTACATATATCCCATTCTCGATACAGCGGGCGTGAGAGCAGTATCGTATGCGCATGTAGGCTCTTCGCTCATCAGTATTGAAAGGAACGAAAATCATGTTTGCGCCTTTGCGAACAGCAATACGGGCGAGTTCGGGGAATTCAATATCGTAGCAAACGAGAATAGCGATCTTTCCCTTGTCGGTATCGAAGACTTCAACCCTGCTTCCCGGTTTTACGCCCCACCACCTGCGTTCACTCGGGGTGATGTGGATCTTATATTGCTTGCCGATCGTTCCATCCCTGCGGAACAGGAATGAAATGTTATACAGACCATCATCCTCGATCGCGAAGTGAGAACCGCCTATTATGTTGATATTATGCTTAATCGCAAGTTTCGTGAAAAGGTCCAGGTAGCGCGGCGTGAATTCGGAAAGCGCGCGCATGGCTTTGGCGGGCCGTTTGATCTGGAAAAAAGACAAGAGTTGTGTGGTGAACATCTCCGGGAACATTATGAAATCACACTTGTAGTCAGAGGCAACATCGACAAAATACGTACTGTGTTCAGCGAAATCGTCGAAATTTTTGATCATACGCATCATGTACTGTACTGCGCAAACCCTCACGTATAGAGGCGTCAAAGCACTCTCCGGGCCGGGGATATAGTCGAGGTTCGTCCATTCAAGAAGCGTCGCAAAACCTTTTGATTCTTTATCACCGGGCAAGTATTCCGGGATGAGTCGTTTCAGGACAAACCCGTTGGCGATTTGAGCAGTAAGAACTGGGTCGTATATCACTCTTTCCAGTACTTTCTCAACATATTTTCTTGCCGACATTTTGTCCGCGTATTTGTGAAAAGCAGGAATACGGCCGCCGAGCACTATTCTACGTAGATTCAACTTTCTTGCGAACTTCTTGCGCTCGTTGTACAGCCGCCGACTCAGTTTGTAGCCCCTGAATTTGGGCGCCACCATGATCTCTATTCCGTAGAGCGTGTCGCCGTGCGGATCGTGGTTCGTGGCATACCCCTGCCCGCTGATGTCGCGCCAGGTGTGCGTTTCGTGATATTCGTCGAGATCTACGATCAGACTTGATGAGGAGGCTATGATTTTTCTATTGAGCGTGATGCACAACTGTCCCTCAGGAAACACCTTGATTAGGCTGTCAAATTGCTCCCTGGTCCAGGTTTTCATGTCCGGGAAGCATTCCCTCTGAAGTGCCACTATTGCTTCGTAGTCTTCCGGTTTAAGCACGCGCAGTTTTATGCGCTTCTCGAATTGCCGAACATCGACGTCTTTCATACTTGCGAAATTATACTGGTGAATCATCTTTAGTCAAGCTTGTATGAGGGGACAGGCTACTTTTTCAACATATCACGGTTGATTCAGGAATGATTCGATAATACCCAATTGTGGAGCATGGCAGAAATTCAGACAATGGTAAAAAAGTAGCCTGTCCCCTTAATGTTTTCCGAAAAAACCATATGTAATACCGGTAGAAATGAGATAAAATATGCTTGTTGTGATGAACGGCATAGCATAGCCGAAATGTTCGATCAAATATCCGCCAAAGTTCGCGCTTATTCCCCATCCTGCAGTGAAGGCTATCGTGAGAAGCGCATTTGTCAGTGGCTGGTCTTCGTGATGTACTTTTTCCATGGCGAAGTTGGTATACAGGGGTTGCGCCATGTTCATGAAGGCAGCGCGGATCAAGAAGGCCAGGACGGCAAATGCCAGAAGCTTGGTAGTGCCGAGAACAACCAAGAAAGGGATGGAGATGAGCTGCGAAATGACTACGGTTTTGATCTTGCCGATGCGCTCGGCGGCAAGGGGTGCGATCAGCAAGCCCGTGATCATAAGAAATTGCTGCATGCTGTAGAAGATCCCGATCATGTATTCCGGTGTGTTGAAAGAATCCTTGAAATACAAGTTAAGGAACGGTATGCTCAGCCCCGCGCCTATGCCAACGATCAGATTGGGCAGAAAGAGTTTTGCGATGGTGCGGCTGGAGTGAATCTTCATACGTTCTGGCCGGCGGGGTGGCTTCTGTTTGATCAATGTAATGGGTATCATCGCCGCAAGCACCAGACCGCTGAAAATCAATAGCGTGAAGCGATACGGCAGATAAGGAACCATTCCTGCTTTCTGGATCATGCCGGGCAGAGCACCAGCCAGTATGTTCCCGAGTATGCCGGCAAAAAGCATGAGTGCAAACTGCATGCTGAAAAGGTACGGCCTTTCCCTGGGTGTGCTGTTGCGCATGAAAAAAGGTGCTGCAGCGACGTTTGAGAATACCGCTGCCATGCCCGCGGCAAACCCGCTGGCGAGTATCATTGCATATTGAGACGCTGTGATCTGCATCAGGTATGAAAAAACCGCGATCGGTGTGGAGATAAGAAGGATCGGTTTGATCGCAAACCGGCGCAGCAAGAGCGAAGCAGGAATAGCCATGAGCGCCGTGCCGATTGTCGTTGCGGAAATGATATTGCCAATGCTGCCCTCGGCAAAGCCCAGCTCTTTAAGGTATAGATTAAAAAGGAGCATGAATCCAGAAAAACCCATACCCCAGAAGAAGGTGCCAATAAGGAACAGACGTGCGTTGCGCGAGAACAAACGCAGATTGCTTATGTAATACTTGATTGCGCGCTTAGATTTCTGTGGGATTAGTGCAGGGTTGATCAAGGTAGTGCTGGGACCCGCGGCTTAGATCTTCTTCATGATAAGTTCGGCAACCTTCCTTCCTGAGAGGAGCATGCCGCCAAAAATCGGTCCCATTCTCGGTCCTCCAAACACGGCATTCGATGCCATGCCGCATACATAAAGATTTGGGAATGCTTCCTTCGTGTTGTCCACGGTGAATTGTTCGGCGACCTCCGCGTGCATCGACTTCTCTCCTTCAACTTTACCCGATGGTGTCAGCAGCCTGCCACCACTCTTTTTCTCGACGATACGAACAATCTCGGACGGGTGCCCCGTTGCATCGACAACGACCTTTGACTTGAAAGAGATAGGGTCGATGTGAAGTTTAGCCATTTCGACACTCGACCAGTTGATAACGACGCCAGACACACTATCCTCGCGTGCGATCACATCTTCGATCGTCATCAGGTTGAATATTCTTGCTCCTGCCTTGAGCGCTTTGTCGGTCAGGGCAGCTGTCGCTTCAAGCGAATTGGCGACAAAATATCCGGGTTGATATTCGTGATTTTGGATATTGAATTCGTCGAGAATGTCCCGTGCTTCCGCCTGCACGACGATACGGTTGAACATGATGCCGCCGCCGGGCATGCCACCGCCGAGCTTGAGCGCACGTTCGAAAATGATGACCCGATAGCCCTTTTTTGCCAGATAATATCCGGCGCACAAGCCTGATGGTCCGGCGCCGCCGATTATGACATCGCTTTCAATAGAATCGAGCAGTTCGTTTAAATACGATTCAACGATTGCTCTTGAAATTATTGTTTCTTCGATCATCTCAGGATTCCGAATCTTCCTCCCATTGAGAAACGGAACCAAACGTCGGTATGGTCGTCATCACGAGTGCTGTTGTAAAAAATCATCATGCTGGGTTCCATGAACAGATCGGTGCTCCGAGTGACCGAATAATCGAATCCGAGTCCGCCGCGGAAAGCCAAATCAGTGTGGCCGTCTGCACCGAGCCCGAAACCGACAAAAGCGTAGGGTCTTATCCCGGACACGGGCATGTATAGCATACCGTCAAGCGACAATGAGCGCAGGTTAAAAAAGAATTCAGTTCCACCGTCGCCGAAACTCAATTCAGCCAGGTCCATGCGGAGTCCGAAATTTCTGAGGGGGTTGACAATGAATTCAGCGCCAAAACCACCACGCACGCTGCCGATGTACAAGCTCGCCTTGGGGCCAATTTCGATCAGCGGTCTTTTCAGACTTCTGCGGATCGCTGCATGGCTCACACCGACGAGTAAAAAGAGTAGTATCAGAATAGTTAGTTTCTTCATTCACATCCTCCTTTTAGGAGATTCTACACAAAATGATAGTCATTTCAAGTATTTCAAAGCAAGGATTCATCCGGTGAAGAGATGTTATGTAATGGCTTTGCTAAGCGCCACCAAGAAATGACGGCTCGGATGACGACTTTCTATGCTGCGTCGGTTTCTATTTGTTTATGCTTTTTTCGAGAAACGCGATGGTTTCTTTTATCTTCTCTGGATCACCGCCGCCGCCTTCGGCAAGATGTGGTTTTCCACCACCACCACCACCAAGGATTTTTGAAATATCTTTGATCAACTTGTTCGCCGGGTGCGTTTTGATCATCTCCTCCCCGGCGCATATCAGGTAGTTGATCTTGCCTCCCACTTCCTGGTAGATTATGCCCACGGAATCTGGTGATTGCCCGCGGATCTGATCCGCAGCCGCGCGCATGATCTCTGCAGGATATTTGTCGAGTCTAATGCTAAAGACCCGGGTTCCTGATTTTTTCATATTCTGGAGAAGGTCTTCTGCCTCCATCTTCGCAAGGCGCGCGAGATTTTCCTGATTTATTTTTTCAAGTTCGCGCAATCTTTGCTGAAAATCATTTACCCTGTCAATCAGGTCCTTCTCCGAACCAAAGATCTGTGCCAGTTCGTGGATCTGGGCATATTTCTCCCTGACCTCATAGAACAGCTGCATACCAACGATTGCTTCTATCCGCCTTATTCCGGCAGCAGCAGACTCCTGGGCGATGATCTTGAATAGACCAATTTCGCCCGTGTTATCAAGATGTATACCGCCGCAAAGTTCTGTGGAGAAATCACCGATTTTTACTACCCTGACCCTGTCCCCATATTTCTCGCCGAAAATGGCCATGGCGCCCATCTTCTTCGCCTCATCCAGTGTCGTGGAGAATTTTTCCACCGGGAGCGCGGACATCACTTTTTCGTTGACGATGTTTTCAATAGCCGTAATTTCATCCTCGCTCAAAGGCTTGAAGTGTGTAAAGTCGAAGCGGAACCTGCCCGGTTCGACAAACGAACCTTCCTGGCGAGCATGTTCGCCCAGCGTCTTGCGCAGCGCTGCATGCAGAAGGTGCGTTGCGGTATGAGCCCTGGCACTCTCCTTGCGTTTGTCCATGTCAACTGCAGCGTGCACGGATCCAGGGATGAACTTACCAGAGCTGATATTGCAGTGGCATACTATCATGCCTTGATACCAGTATGTATCAAGAACATCAAGCGTGAAATCCTTGCCTTTGATCATACCATGCTCGCCAACCTGACCACCTGCTTCTCCATAAAAAGGCGACTCTTCCAGGACGAGTTCTATTGTGTGATCATATTCGTTGTATCTTAATATACTTGTCTCTACGTCATTTTTATCATAGCCAACGAATGAGCCAACACCCTCTTTTAATACCTTCCATTCACCCTTGGGTATGAATTTCGCTTTTGCCTTTGACATTTCCCTGGCCCCCTGGAGCATTTTCATGAAGCCCTTCTCATCGACAGCAATATTTCTTTCCCGCGCGATCTCCGTCGTCAACTCCACGGGGAAACCATAGGTGTCGTACAAACGGAAAGCGTCCTTGCCGGTTACTGCTTTCTTAATCTTGAAGATCTCTTCGAGTTGTATAAGTCCTTTTTCCAGTGTGGATAGAAATCGTTCCTCCTCGGATTTGATCACCAGGGTGATTTCTTCCCGGCGTTCGGTCAGTTCCGGATATACCACTTGATATTCCATGATCGTCCTCGGCACAAGCTTGTACAGAAAAGCCTCCTCCACGCCCAAGTTTCTGGAGAGCCGCACTGCCCGCCGCAGCAACCTACGTAACACGTAACCCCTTTCTTCATTTGAAGGAATTATTCCATCTCCAATTGCAAACACGAGGGCGCGTGTGTGGTCAGCAAGGACATTGATAGCAATATCGGTTTCAGGGTCTGTGCCATATCTTATTTTCGTATATTTGGAGATTTCATCGATGATTGGCGCAAAGAGGTCGGTATGGAAATTCGATTCTTTTTTCTGTAGGACCGATACCAATCTCTCGAAACCCATTCCCGTATCAACACCGCGATTTTTGAGCAGCAATCTTTCTCCTGAGACGGTCTGGTCGAATTGAGGAAAAACCAGGTTCCAGATCTCGGGATAGCGGTCACAGTCGCACCCTGGTGCGCAGGTCTTTTCGCCGCACGAGAACTTCTCCCCCATGTCATAGAATATCTCCGAGCACGGTCCGCACGGCCCCGAATTGCCGGCCGGTCCCCAGAAGTTATGTTCATCACCGAGACGGAAGATCAGTTCTTTTTTCAACCCGATCTTCTTATACCACATATCATAGGCTTCGTCATCATCTTTGTAGACCGAGACGGAAAGTCTGGATTTGTCGATCGCGAGTACTTCAGTAAGATATTCCCATGCCCAGACTATGGCTTCCTCTTTGAAGTAATCACCGAACGAAAAATTTCCCATCATTTCGAAAAACGTAAGATGTCGTCGCGTTCTGCCGACGTTTTGGAGGTCACTGGTTCTGAGGCATTTCTGAATGCTTGCGGCCCGGCGGTAAGGCAGTTCAACAGCGCCGGTCCACAGAGGCTTAAATTGCACCATACCCGCACTGGTAAATAGCAGACTTGGATCATCCCTTGGGATCAGGGACATCGATGTCACAATGGCATGATCTCTATCTTTGAAGAATTTTAGGAAACTCTTGCGTAATTCGCTACTTTTCATGGTCGTCTATTACTTCGTAAACGACCGCCGGAGTGAAACCACGCATCAGCAGCCGGCGCAGTACTTTTTGGCGGTCTTTAGGATTGGAGATATCCAGGTGTGAAAGTTTTTTGATCATGTAATCCGCTGCGATACGTTTCTCATCGCGTTTTCGTAAGAGTTTTTCAACAACCTCGCCCGCGACCCCCTTCCTGGTCAATTCATGCCGGATAAAAATATTACCCTTGGTTCGTATCTTTGTATAATCGGCGATGAAGGTTTCGGCGAAATTCTCGTCATCGAGGGTATTCTCCCCGACCATTTCATCGATGACTTCTTCGACAAGAGCCGGATCGAACCCGATTCTCAAAAGCCTATCCTTCAATTCTTTGATTGCCCGGTTTCGGTAATGCAGGAGCCGATAAGCACGGTTCCGGATTTGCTGCTTTTCTTTAGCCATGAGCACATCCTGAACGAGGTCGTTATCGAGTTCATCCCCTTCGTGCAGGTCAAACTTGATAAGGAGTTCATTAGAGAGGCCAAAGGCGAATTTACCATCTAGGTAGATCGTTGAGCGTTTCTTATTTTTCTTTTGCGTTTCGATCTTGCTTATCTTCACTGCGTTTCGGTTTGCCGAACATCATTTCGCGAAGCTTCTGGTCGACCTTCTGCGCGATGTCCTGATTGGTCTTCAGAAATTCGATCGCCGCATCCCTGCCCTGCCCGATCTTGTCTTCGCCAAATGAATACCACGTACCTGCTTTTTGAAGTATGTTATGCTCGACCCCGATATCGACCAGTTCGCCGAATTTTGAAATTCCCTCACCGTAAATGATATCGAATTCAGCCAGCCTGAACGGCGGAGCCAGTTTGTTTTTGACCACTTTCACTTTTGTTCTATTCCCGATGACCGTATCACCTTTCTTGATCGAAGCAATTCGTCTTATGTCAATACGCACCGACGAATGGAATTTGAGAGCAAGCCCGCCCGGCGTTGTTTCCGGTGAGCCGAACATTACGCCGATCTTATGCCTTATTTGATTTATGAAAACCGCGCAGGTTTTGGATTTGCTGATGACGGCAGTGAGTTTCCTGAGAGCTTGTGACATGAGGCGCGCGATGAGACCGAGTTGCATCTCACCCATTTCTCCGGCGATCTCTGCTTTTGGCACCAGGGCGGCGACCGAATCAATGACTACGATGTCCACCCCGCCAGAGCGCGTCAGAATCTCGGCGATTTCCAGCGCCTGTTCACCTGTATCAGGTTGAGAAATCAACAGTTCGTTGAGGTTTATGCCCAGTGCTTCGGCATACGTTGGGTCAAGGGCGTGTTCAGCGTCGATGAATATTGCATAACCCCCGAGTTTTTGTGCTTGTGCAATCGCTTCGAGGGCGAGGGTTGTTTTGCCGCTTGCCTCGGGTCCGTATATTTCCACTACCCTGCCCCTAGGCAGACCACCAATGCCCAACGCAAAATCCAATCCCAGCGAGCCGGTTGGAATGATTTCAACATCTGCCCTCATTGTTTTGTCGCCGAGTCTCATAACTGATCCTTTACCGAACTGTTTTTCGATCTGGTTGATTGCTAAGGATAATACTTTCTCTTTATCTTCTTTAGCCATACTCCTCCTTTGCTGCGCAAATAGATTCCCCTAATCCCTTCGGGACTGCGGGACACTGATGTTTGTTACTCAATCGCAGATTTAGACAAACATCGTGACAGAGATAAAAGGACAGATACCAGAGATAGTTGCAACATATCGCCGTAATCTATTTCTATATCTCTGTAATCATCTTTTCAATATGATAATTAGATTACGGGCTAAGTCAAGGGCAGAACAGGTAGCTTTTTGACAAAAGTGAGGTGAGAATTATACCACCGTCACTCATTGTCCACACTGAAAGATCCGTAGGGTAAACCCTTAGGTTTGCGATATGTTATTGCAGGGCTTAAGCCCTGCCCTACGCTGTCCTTTTCTCTGGTAATGATTTTTTAGAGGGTGGATAGTGTTTTCTTGCCGTATACAATTCTTTCTTCGAAGGGCGACCTGCGGATTATTTCAAGTTCTCTAGCCGCTTCGGTGGCGATTACTTCGGCACGCTTGTCTTTGCCCTTGAGACTTTCAAATACGCGTGCGCCGGCGATTCTGCCTTCGAGCATGGCGGTTGAGGCTTCTTCGATGCATGCAAGGTCACCGCAGACAAAGATATTTGCCTTCGAAGTCATCATGCTCGCATCGTGATAAGGAACATTGCCGCCGAGTTCTGACACGTATTCGACCCGGCAGCCTGCATGATACAACAAGTCGCAGAGCGGTGACAAACCTATTGCGATGAGTATCATGTCGCACTCAATTATTTTTTCGGTTCCAAGAAGGCATGTGTAGTCATCGCCGACCTGGGAGATGACAGCCGCCTCGACACGATCCTTGCCTTTTGCCTCGATGACCGTGTGTTTGAGATAGATAGGAACGCCGGACCTCTTTATTTTGGCGGCGTGAACATAATATCCACCGAATTTATCCATTATCTCGACAATGGCCGCGACCTCAACTCCTGCTTGGATTAACTGGTACGGGACGATCAACCCTATGTTGCCTGAGCCGACAACAACGGCGCGCTTGCCCGGGATCACGCCGTAAACATTCATCATCGTTTGCACGGCGCCGGCACCGTATACGCCCGGTAGATCGGCATTGTCAAAAGCGAGCATGTTCTCGCTTGCTCCGGTCGCAAAAATATAGCGTTCGGCTCTCAGCGAGAACAAATTATCGTGTCTCAGTATGCCGAGGGTATCATTGTCATAATACCCGACAACAGTAGCGTCATTGATTACTTCGATGCCCAATTCCTCTACCCGGTTGCTTAAGATCGTAGCGATATCAATGCCGCGCACCCCACAATAGTGCAATTTGGAGCCAAAGAACTTGTGAGTTTGCTTGATCAGCTGCCCGCCCAAGATCGGATTGTCATCGACAATTACTACATTGCCGCCGAGTTCCTTGGCGACGATCGCTGCTTGCAGGCCGGCTGGACCGCCGCCGACCACACAAACATCGGTGTTTTTATCTGCAGTCTGATATCTGTTATCTGTCATCTGCTACCGTGCTTCCTTTTAGACGGCGTACTTTCATCCCGGCACGGAGCGGTTCCATGCAGACCATGACGTTCTGGCGTCCGTCGACTTCCATTAGACATGATGAGCATTTGCCGACGGCGCAAAAGAACCCGCGCGGTCGTTTGTGTTTCTCTGAATAGGAGAGAACTCTCACTCCCGCAGCATGAAGTGCAGCGGCGATCGGTTCGTTCTCGTAGCCCTCGAGTTCTTCATCCTCGAACCTGAATTTGACCTTTTTCCCGTGCTCAAACTGTAGAATCGGATGCCGGGTTATGTAATTATCCATGTACCCTCACTGCATTCGAGAAATTCTAAATCCAAATGACCAAATCACCTGGCCGGAGTTTGAATATTCGAATTTTGAAATTCGTATTTGTCCCCCAACGGGGATTCTCGTAAATAGCATCAAATCAGAGATTTGAACATTTACGGAATTAGTGTTTCGTGCTTCGGATTTAGGATTTGAAGTATTTGACTGCATTTTTGAATATGAAAAGACCGTCGCCATCACCGTTTGCTCCCTGCTTCCGGTGATTCGGGTGCTGTATGTAGGATACGTGTCGTTCCGGATGCGGCATGAGACCGAGAATCCGCCCGGTACTATCGGCAATGCCGGCGATGCCCCAAGTGGAACCGTTCGGATTTTGCGGGTATTGAGCTTCTTCGCCATGCTCATTCACGTAGGTAAAGACTGTCAACCCCTTGACTTTTTCGAGCACGGTGTCGTCCTTGGCAACGAATTTTCCTTCGGCATGAGCGACAGGCAGCGTGATGATATCCTTTGAATTCATGGTGAACACCGACCGTTCGCCCTCTACTTTGAGATATATCCAGCGATCTTCGAACCGCTCTGAATCATTGGCAACCAGACTTACTTTTTGCTCTTCGAAATAATCCTCGATACCGGGCAATATGCCGCATTTCACCAGAACCTGGAATCCATTGCAGATACCTATGATCAAATTCTCCTTTTCTATGAATTTCATGAACTGATCGCGATACCTATATTTTATCTCGTTGGCAAGAATTTTTCCGGCTGCTATATCGTCGCCGTAAGTAAAACCCCCCGGCAGCGCGATGATCTGGTAATCAAGAAGGTTCTTATTTTTTATGTCATCTATGTAGACCCTCTCGGCATGAGCGCCGGCCAGCTCAAATGCATATTGTGTTTCCACGTCACAGTTGGTTCCGGCTGCGCGTATTATCATGACCTTAGGTTTCATTTTTGCTGTAGGGGTATATTGTAAGACAAATTACGTTGCTAAAACCGCCGTGTTTTTCCATCAGCAGCGGCTTCAATTTTGCGTCTGGAGTATTTTTTCCTTATTGCCTTGATGTTTTTCTCGATGAACTTATCAGTGCTCGAATGGTCATGGTGAGTGATCATCAGTTCTTTCACCCCGGCATCATGCGCGAGAGCTGCAACCTGATTATATGTCGAATGCCCCCATCCCAACCTTTTCTTATAGATTTCATCAGTGTATTGAGCGTCGTGGATCAAAAGATCGACGCCGCTTATGAAGCTGACAAATTCATCATAACTTGTTTTTCCGTCCTGCGCATGGACTTCGTTGTCTGTCATGAAAGCAAAACTTTTGTTACCCTCGGTGAATTTGAACCCGCGTGTATGATTTGGATGATTATTGACGATGGTATCGATCTCGACGCTGCCAATGGTGAGTGTTTTCTTGAGGTTTTTGAAAGTAACCTTTGAAGGCAAGTTCGACAGGTCAGTCGGGAAAAACGGCATTGTCATTTGATAGGACAGAGCCTTTTCAGCCGTAACTTCGTCGGGTGGACCAAAGATGGTTATTTCTGTGCTCTTCAGGAAGATTGGAGTAAAAAATGGGAAGCCCTGTAGGTGATCCCAGTGATAATGGCTGAAAATGAGGTTCAGTTTATGTTTGCCACGGGCAACTAATTCCGTACCCAATTCACGAATACCGGTTCCTGCATCAACGATGATAATATCGCCAGACCGGGCTTCGACAAAGATGCAGGTTGTGTTCCCGCCGTGTTTTCTGGTTTCTTTGTTACAGACCGGAACCGAACCACGGGTACCATATAGCTTGAGTAACATTTATTGCTTTTCCTTTGTTTCCTGTGACATACGGCAATTTCCCTCGAAGAAGACACCTTTTTCAACGATCAGCCCCTTGCAGACTACATCACCGTACATCTCTGCGCCACTCTGAAATTCTATGACTTCCTGGGCATTAATATTACCCTGAATTTTCCCGCCTATTACGGCAGAACGACAGTTTATATTGCCTTTTACAGAAGATTCCCTACCAATCAATGCACTTTCTTTACTGCTAATGTTCCCCTCGATTTTGCCATCGACCTTGATTGATCCATTTACCTTTATATCACCATGAATCGATGTACTCTTCCCGATAACGCTGTCTATCTTATCCTCTTTGTTCATTGATCCTCCTTAAACCACCGCAAGCGTAAAATTATTATACTTAAAAGTCAAAATCTGTCAAGTATAAAATTACACTAAATAGCGCCAACGGGATTTGAACCCGTGATCTTCGCCTTGAGAGGGCGACGTCCTAGGCCGGACTAGACGATGGCGCCATAGGCAATTATACTGATTTCGTGGATAATGTCAACGCCGCATTGGTCCTGGTGGTATACGGTGGCATTCTTGATCCTACCCGTCCGTACCAATGCCTGCTCGGTGACTTTACAACCATAATAATATTGATATAATTGGCAGGTGAAGCTCTCAGTTATCATTCCGGTATACAATGAACGTAACCACATAGTGGATATTATTGCAGCAGTGAGGGCCGTGCCCGTGGAAAAGGAAATCATTGTCGTCGATGACTGTTCAACGGATGGGACCAGGCATTTTCTAGAAGGAAAACCCGGGATTACATTGCTGTTACACGATAGGAACATGGGTAAAGGCGCGGCAATACGTTCAGGCCTGAAAGCGACAACCGGTGACATCGTGATAATACAGGATGCTGATATGGAGTATTCTCCACTGGATTATACCCGGCTTTTGAAACCCCTGAGGGATGGGAAGACGAAAGTGGTCTATGGTTCGCGTTTTCTGGGTAAAGGTGAGTTCTTGACGGCCAGCTATTATGCAAACCGAACGCTTACCCTGCTCACCAATCTGCTTTTCGGTTCACGCCTGACCGACATGGAAACATGCTATAAACTCGTCCAGACGGGACTTTTGCGGAACCTCGGCCTCAGTTCTTCGAGATTCGAGATCGAACCCGAGATTACGTGTAAGATCCTGAAGAGAAAGGAGAAAATATGGGAAGTGCCAATCACATACAAGGGACGCACACGGGGCAAGAAGATCGGTCCGAAAGATGGGATTCAGGCCATATGGAATCTACTAAAATGGAAGTTCGTGAAGCAGTGATTCTCTAATAAGATGAAAGTCCTTTTCGTTGCTACCGCATATCCACGGTTCAGGGGTGACGTCATCACTCCATGGCTCGTTGAATTGATCATGAAACTCAAAGAAAAGGGTGTCGACGTTTCGGTTTTTACTTCATCGTACCGCGGTCTGCGCACACATATGCTGGACGGGGTCAAAGTGCATCGTTTCCGTTACTGTTTCAGAAGATTCGAGCGGCTGACCCATGAAGAGACTGTTGTCGATAGGATCAAACGAGGTCCTGTTAACGTGATACTGACTTTTCTCTACCTCTTTTTCGGCGCCTGGTCGATCGTCCGGTTGACAAAAAGTGAGAAGTTCGATATCGTTCACGTCCACTGGCCCTTTCCTCATATTCTATTTGGCATTTTAGGTAAGCAGCACTGCCGGGCACGTTTGTTCAGTTCTTTCTACGGCGTCGAAATCAGATTACTCAAAAAGAAAATGCGATTTCTACTACCTCCATTCTCAATGTTCATTAATAAGTCGGACAAGGTCACTGCAATATCTACGCATACCGCTTGCGAGCTGGAGGGAGTTGTTCAGATGCCGGTTCACATAATTCCTTTCAGTGCAGCAATGGGGAGGCACCACGGTCGATCATCCGACAAGAAGGAGATCATTTTTGTGGGAAGACTGGTGACGAGAAAAGGTGTGAAGTACTTGATAGAAGCGTTCCATCAGGTTCACAAATCCGTGTCACATGATCTTGTCATCATCGGCAGCGGTCCGGAACGTGGTCAGCTCGAGGATTTCGTAGCTAATCTGGGTCTAAGGGATCGCGTAAGATTCACGGGCACAATTTCTGATGACACGCTCAATCAGTATTATTCATCGTGCAGTTTTCTGGTCCTCCCGGCAGTATATGACGAGAAAGGAGATACTGAGGGGTTGGGCGTTGTTTTGCTTGAAGCGATGTCGTGCGGCAAGCCGGTCATCGCATCCAGTGTCGGAGGCATTACCGACATAGTGGTAGATCAAAAAAATGGATTTCTCGTGCCTCCCGCAGACCCCACGGCACTTGCGGCTGCTATCATGAGGATGGCCAAAGACCAGAAGTTGCGCAGTACGCTCGGCCGCGCGGCACGCAAGACCGTTGACGAAAAATTCAATTGGGATAGAATTGTTGGTGACTTAATAAGGTTATATCATGACAAAAATGGATGACAATATTGAAATGAACGAGAACAACATATTGGATGATGTCAGGCCGGGTGAGAATACCGCCAAGGAGATAGTCGAAGCCCTGATGATTGCTACGACAGAGCCTCTGCCTCTGGGGAGTATTGCCGAGATAGTCAATCTTCCGGAAGCAACAGTGAGGGCATATATCGAGGAATTGAACAATGAGTATGGAGCAACTGGGCGGGCATTTGAGATAAAAGAGATCGCCGGTGGGTTTCAGATCTACACCTTGCCCAAGTTTGCCGAGTGGGTGGGTGCTCTCCACAAGCGGAAGGAAAGATTATCAAAGGCTGCGCTTGAGACGTTGGCAATCGTTGCGTATCACCAACCGATAATCAGGGCAGATATAGAAAAAATAAGGGGCGTTGATTCTACTTCTGTCCTGGATACACTTATCCAGAAGAACCTGATAAGGACGTGCGGAAGATTGCCTTCACCGGGTCGTCCGATCAAGTATGGTACAACAAAGGAATTCCTGCGCTACTTCGGGATCAAAGACATAAACGAGCTTCCCAACGAAGAAGATTTCGGCGATCGGGTCATGGGTGGTTATCCTGATATGCCAAAAACTGAGCCTGACAAGATTGAGGAGGGAGATGACCTGCGGTTGCCTGAGCCGCAGGATTTTGAAGGCGACAAAGAACCGCCAGACGGGAAAGCGGATGATCGAGCAGAAGACTCGGGAGAAGATATCGAAGACGAATTCGTAGATTTTGGTGATGATGACGGCAGGCAGGATGAGCCGGAGTCGCAGGACAAAAGCGTAAGCTCTACAGAAGACAATGGAGAGACGGATATGGGTGAGGACGAAGGAGGTCGAGATGAAAATCTTCAGCCATAGTACCGTGTCGTGAACCTTAATTCTCCAGTGCCGGATAACAGACAGTTGATAATCGAATTCCTTGATAATCTTGGCACAAAGATCATTGGCTTCTGTGAAGTGCCTGACAAATTGGAGATGGTTGAGATAGAGGATTCGTTTCCCAGGGCCGTGGTTTTCGGCTTTCGCCTCTCGGCAAGTGTGCTCGAGACAATAAAAGACCGTCCTACACTGATTTATAAGCATCACTACAAGACTGTTAACTGGATTCTTGATCAAACAGCTTTTCATCTGGCAAGGTATATTGAAGATCAGGGGATGCGTGCATTGGCTCTGCCGGCATCTCAGACCGTGGACTGGGAAAAGCAGAAGGGACATGTCTCGCATAAGGCCCTGGCTGCGGCTGCCGGCCTTGGGCACATCGGGCGGAGCGGGCTCCTTGTCCATTCGTCTTACGGGGCGCAGGTCAGGTATGCTGCGGTGCTGACCGATATGGAATTCAATGTGGACGCGCAGGCCGCGACGACATGCGGGGAATGCCGGAAGTGCATTGACGCATGTCCGGCCGCCGCCATAACCGAGGCCGGGATCGATCTGAAACCCTGTCTGGATAAGCTTAAGGAGTTCGCAAAAATTCGGGGCATCGGTCAGTATATTTGTGGTGTCTGTGTAAGGGTTTGCGATGGCCGAAATTAAACAACCCCAGAAAACATTACCTGTCGCAGGGCTGATAATCGCTCCTGCATTCGAAGTGGATATATGTGGAGAACTGGAGAACCTCTTTGGCAATGTAGTACTCAAGTCCTCCTGCATACCATTCAAGCACACAGAATACTACGGTCATGAGATGGGTGATAACCTGAGTAGACAGTGGGTTGCATTCAGCGATCTGATGATACCGGATGCGCTGGTTGAGTTCAAGCATAGGACAAATGAAATAGAAATAAAGTACTTGAATCAAAATGGCGGGAGAATGGTGAATATCGATCCGGGAGCCGTTTCCTTAAGCAATCTGATTCTTGCCTCAACGAAGAATTATTCTCATCGCATTTATCTTGGAAGTGGAATATATGCAGAGGTTACATTGATCTACAAACAAAAGCAGTTCATGCCACTGGATTGGACTTACCCGGATTACCGTGAAGAGACGGCGCTGGGTTTTTTTGCCGAAGCCCGCGAGGTCTTGAAAAAGAAGTTGACAGCGTTTCAAGAAAAAGAATGAAGGAGCGAGTATGTTCGAATTGTCAGTTGAGGGATATTTTTCAGCTGCCCATCAAGTGAAGGGTTATCCTGGTGACTGCGCCGATATCCATGGTCATACATACAAAATACAGGTAAGGGTTGGGGTTGGGAAACTGGATAAGCTTGGGATGGGTGTTGATTTCCGTATGCTCAATGATGAACTCCAAGAGGTATTGGCGGGATTGGATCACAAGAATTTGAACTTGATTCCCTTTTTCGATAAACACAACGCGACGGCAGAATATGTCGCAGAATATATTTTCCGTCGAATGAAGAAGAAAATCGACAATGTCACGGCAGTTACGGTCTGGGAAGGGCCGAACTATTCAGTGACATATTCCTCCGATGAAGGCTAAGAGCATTATCCTGCTTTCTGGTGGACTGGATTCGACGGTCAGCGCGTCGATCGCCAGGCGAAAAACCTCTCCTCTGTTCGCGCTGACTTTCGACTACGGCCAGCGTGCCGCGAGTATGGAGATGGCCGCTGCGAAAAAAATATGCCGATTCCTGAAGATCAAGCACAAAGCGGTCGAGCTTCCATTCTTCGAGGAGTTCAGCAGGTTAATGCTGTTACGCTCAAAGAACGCTGATATCAAAAAGCTAAAAAAAGTGGAGAGTTTATGGGTGCCGAACCGCAATGGTCTATTTATCAATATCGCTGCCTGTTATGCTGAATATTACGGTGCCGAAATTATAATAACCGGGTTCAATCGCGAAGAAGCGTGCGAGTTTCCAGACAATTCGGCGGATTTTATGAATGCGATAAATCAATCACTGCGCTACAGCACCTTAAGCCGTGTTACTGTGAAGAGCTATGTAGCAGACTTGACGAAGAAGGAAATTTATGAGTTAGGATTACGCAATGGAGCCCCGCTTGAATATCTATATTCGTGCTACCTGGGTGAGCAGAAGATGTGTGGTAAGTGCGCGTCATGTAAGAGACTCATCGAAGCCAGAAAATGACGGTCGTCATTGCGAGGCGTCCCGCTTCAGTATAACACGTAGAATATGATGCGGGACTACGCGGCAATCTCACAAAAAGGCGATGGGAAAAAATGAAAATCCATCTCACTCCTTTTGACCTCATCCGCAAAAAGCGTGACGGGGAAAAATTGAGCAGTGCTGAAATTGAGTATTTGATTTCTGAGTACACGAGGGGCAGTATCCCGGATTATCAGATGTCTGCTTTCTTGATGGCAGCGTATCTTCAGGGGCTCGACCCTGAGGAAACGACACACTTGATGCGATCGATGATGGGTTCCGGTGCAATGCTGGATCTGTCCCATATCAAAGCACCCAGGGTCGATAAACACTCGACCGGCGGTGTCGGTGATAAGGTGTCTTTGATTCTGGCGCCGCTTCTCGCGTCGTGTGGTGTATGCGTACCAATGATCTCCGGTCGTGGTCTTGGTCATACAGGCGGCACATTGGACAAGCTCCAGTCCATTCCAGGATTCAGGGCCGATCTGAAGATCGGCGACTTCAAAAAACAACTGAAAAAAATAGGTGTTGCGATGATCGGGCAGACCGCTGAGATCGCACCGGCTGACAGGAAGATTTACGCGCTCCGCGATGTTACGGCTACCGTAGATTCCATACCATTGATTGCCGCAAGTATCATGTCCAAGAAACTCGCCGAGGACCTGGATGGTCTTGTGCTCGATGTCAAATTCGGTAACGGTGCTTTCATGCGGGAATACAAAGGTGCAAAACAGCTTGCCCAAACGATGGTGCATATTGGTCGGCGTTCAGGGGTGAAAACAATTGCCGTTATGACAAGCATGAATGATCCGCTGGGTGTAAACGTCGGGAATTCGCTTGAAGTGATCGAGGCGATCGAATGCCTGAAAGGAAAGGGGCCAGAAGATCTGATGGAAGTGACATTGGCATTGGGAACGGAGATGCTCAAGATGGCTAGGATCCTTGGTGGTATTAAGCTACTCGAAAAAAGGATTGCGGAAGGTGCGGCTCTGCACAAGTTTAAAGATATGGTCGAATGTCAGGGGGGCGATACACGGATCGTCGAGGAGTATTCGTATCTTCCGCTGCCCAAGTACAAGACTAGTGTAGTGGCGCAAAAATCCGGTTACATATATGCTATTGACTGTTTTTCTATCGGTATGTTGCTGATCGATTTAGGTGGTGGTAGAAAAAGAAAAAAGGATTCAGTAGATCCATCTTGTGGTTTCAAGATCCACAAAAAGACAGGCGACTATGTCAAGAAAGGAACATGCCTGGCCGAAGTGCTTGGTGATAATCGGGCGAAATTGCGGCACGTCGCAGTCAGGTTAAAGCAGGTATTCAATATTCAGAATAATCCTCCAAAACAGATAAAACTGGTCCGAGAAGTAGTAGAATAAAGCTGCAAAACAATGTACGTTGTGCACTTTTTATGCACTCCTGCCGCAAATCGGGATAGGCGCGGTTCTACGTTCTCGCTATTGTCCTAATCCCAGCGAGCCAAGCCAACTACTGTCGAGGGCCCGAACTTAACGATCGTCGCCCCGGATTTCCCATCTTCTATGCTCTGGAGTGCAAGAATATATCCAGACATCGCAGTTGGTTTTGATATTCTGTGAATTTGTCCGTATTCATCGGTCCACGAGAAGACACCCTGTAGATTGCATCGCGCTATCAATGCTTTCTCACCTACCATTCCGGCAATATAGAGATGCCTGGCCTCGTCGTATCTGCCCATTGGTATATACCGGGGCTGCATCATAAAAGGTTCGGCCGCATTCTTCTGTGGTAGGTTCGCGGTCCAAACAGGAGAGCCAGCGCTGTCGTACTTTACGATCGTTATGACCGGCATTCCCTGCGTATTTTCACTCGTACCCGCAACATATACGTTCAGCGATTCATCAACGGCGATCGCTTTCGGCTTGTCATTTCGGTGCGCGGCGCCGTCATGGTGACTCGTCCAGAGTAAATTGTCGTTCTTATCATATACAATAGTAAAATAGTCATCTCCGGTTTCGGGGCGGTTGATGCTGGCAGCAAGATAGACATATCCATTCGGGTCGATTTTTACGTCGGAGAGCTCACTGACCCTGGGCCCTTGATGTATGGTATACCCCAGAAATTGACCGGAGCCATCGTATTTCATGTAGAATAACTCTTCCGAGGAGGTCAACACGCCGGCCAGTAAGAGACAATTGGATTGCATCATGTCATACTTTAGGTCGCCGAAGTCGATTTGCTCATTGTAGTACTTTGTGAACCATGCAGCGTCACCAGATTCACTATACTTTCCAACATACACGCTAGCTTTGTTCTCGACATCCTTTTCCCATCCCGCGACATACAGGTTGCCTACATGGTCTGACAGAAGCGTGGCATTCAGTGTTCCTTCACTGGAAATTACTGTGTTCTGCCAACCGGTGTTTCCCAGTGTATCATATCTTACAAGCACGATGCCCTGATGACCGTTCGTATCGCGGGTCTGGATGAGCCCGTAAACCTCGCTGCTTGCGTCCAGTTGTTCAGCGCTGGTCATCGAGGCAACGATTTGAATGCCCGCTGCCTGCTCTACACCCGGCGACTCAAATACACTGAACCAATCGAGCGAACCGTCGGTGTCGTATTTTGTTATAAAGCATCGAGAAGTTTTTTCATCCTGCCAATACGTGCCCATCACGTAGATTTCATTCTTTATTGAGCTTATGCTATTGACCCTGTAGTTACCCGGCCCCAACACGTTGATTTCACGCGTCCATTTGGTCTCCATTACGCCGCAAGCCACAAGGAGCACAATGACAACAGCTACGACAAAGAAATTTCTGGGCACAAAACTACTTCTATACCCGGTCATGATCTTCCCCCCTATCGTTCTTACTTAAAAGCTGAAGCTATGTTATTTGTCTGTCCACTCCTTCAACGACTTCTTGATCTTCTCTTCGATTTTTTGCGCGATTTCGTCCCACTCCTCTTCACGCTCTTTTTTCTTCGTCTCCTGGAGCCAAGCCTTCAAGCCTTCGCGCACCTTCTCTTCGACTTTGGCACCTATTTCTTCCCATTCCTTTTTCTGGATATGATGCTTTTTGCGCCATTTCCACGGGTTCCAGCGCCAGGGCGCGCCGATCGAGAAGCACAGACCGATGAGAAAGCCTAAGTTGTAGGGCCATCCATTGTTCTCGAACTCGTAGATGCCCACGGTGTCGGTGAAGAGACTAACGATGAAGGTAATGATGATTATGATGCCGTGCCATATGCCTGCCCAGAATCCTGCCTGGTGGTCCCACGTCCAGCGTTCGTTCTTTGGAGCGCAGTTTAAAGCGACAAGCGCGAAGATTATGATGATCCCAATTATTACTATTTTTTTATCCATACGTACCTCCTTGATTGCTGTATAGATTAGTATATGCGAGATAGCCCCTTAGTCAATAAACAAAGGCTTTACGTATTTGTCCAAATGATAGAGATTCTGTTGAATGTTGACATTCGTGAAATGTCAGATACTATTGGAAAGGAGGTTACATGAAGTTAATCATCATAGGTTTGTTATTTGTCTTACTTGTTGGTTCGCTAAGTGCAGTACCGATGTCTCCTCAGTTGAAAGCCAGGCTCTATGCTGAGGGCACTTTTGAACAGGTCGTTGAAATGCTCAAAGCAGCCAAGGCGAGGGGTTTTGATGAACCAAATCCAAGGCCCTTCATATCTGACCGCGCCCGGACCGACACCATCAAAGCGATTGTGATACTCGTCGACTTCACAGATAACATAGGAACCGAACCGGTTGCGCATTTTGATTCGCTACTTTCTTCTTGCGGTTGTTACCCAACCGGGTCAATGCGTGATTACTATCTTGAGATCAGTTATGGTTCTGTAGAATTCATTACGACGGTCGTCGGTTGGTTTAGAATGCCGCAGGTGTATACCTATTACACCAATAACAACTACGGTTTTGGGGCTTATCCAATGAACGCCCGGAGAATGACCGAGGACGCGGTATGGGCTGCTGATCCAACCGTCGATTTTTCCGAATTTGATAACGACAACGATGGGTATGTTGATGCATTATTTGTCGTACACGCCGGGCCCGGTGCCGAGGTTACGGGAAATGTCAACGATATCTGGTCACACGCTTCGACCACAGTAAATGTGCCATATGTGGATGGAGTATATGCCTGGCGGTATTCGACCGAGCCCGAGGACGGCGCAATTGGTGTCTTCTCGCATGAAGCCGGACACGCGATTTTCGGTCTACCCGACCTTTACGACTATGACTATGATTCAGAAGGAATCGGCTCTTGGAGCCTGATGGCAGGCGGTAGTTGGAATCTTAATGGCTATTCACCGGCACACATGGATGCCTATAGTAAGGTGACGAGCGGCTTTGTGGAACCCGAGATCGTTACGAGTAATGTGGACAGCGTCATTATTCCGAACGTTACATACAATCCTGTTATCTTCAAGATGTGGCGGGACGGTTCTCCCGGCACTCAGTATTTTCTCGTTGAAAATCGCCAGTGGCTGGGATTTGATAACTATCTGCCATGGGAAGGTTTAATGGTCTATCATGTTGATGAAAACATGCCCAATAATGATCATCAGTGGTATCCGGGCTATACTAGTTATGGCCATTACAAGGTTGCGCTCGAACAGTCTGATGGCCTCTGGCAGATGGAACAAAATATCAACCCCGGCAACCATGGCGATCCCTATCCCGGAGTAATGCCGATGCACTTCTTCTTCAATGACACGACGGTGCCCGATTCAAAGGATTACGATTTCATTTCCACCTATGTCGCGGTTGAGAATGTGAGTTTTCCTGGTGATACGATGACCGCCGACCTGAAAGTGCTGCCGACCGGTATTCAGGAACTGACAGAACCCGCGGTCTCAATACTGCAATTCCAGGTTACTCCCGTAATCAGCAATGATCGGTTCCAGATATCGTTCGGTGCAATCCAGGATTACGGGCAGGCGCGTGCTGAGATTTACGATGCGGCGGGCAGATTGGTGAAATCCTATTCTCAGCTGAGCGCAGGCAATATAAGCTGGAATGGAGAAGACAATTTCGGTAACAAAGTTGCACCCGGCGCGTATTTTGTGAAACTCGAAGTGGAAGGAGCAAACGGCCTCTTGCGCGGGATTCAGAAGATAGTTTTCATAAAATAAGCGGTTACTGAAGACAAGATTCTCTTAATATTCTGTAGCACGGTCATGCTGTTGACACAGGCAGAGAAGTCTGTATAATTGAGGCAGCATGGATCTCAACGAAATCATCAAAGCGGTTGCCGGGCTTGGAGGTTTGAGCCTGGTGTTCGCTATTATCCTCGCCATCGCATTCAAGAAGCTGGCAGTTCAGATCAGCGAGGAAGAACGGAAGATCAAGGAACTGTTACCTGGTGCCAATTGCGGCGCTTGCGGTTTCCCGGGATGCGAGGCATATGCAAAAGCGCTGGCCGAGAAGACCGGTGAATATCCACCAGATTTGTGCACGGTTGGAGGCTCTGAGACTGCCCGGGAAATTGGCAAGATACTGGGCATCGAAGTTGAAGAGAGCGCGCCCAAAGTCTGCGTCCTGCGCTGCATGGGCGGTAAGAATGAAGCGGTTGAGCGTTTTGAATATGTTGGGCCGGGCGATTGCCGCAGCAATCACATTCTCCTTGGCGGCAACAAGGCATGTATTTACGGCTGTCTTGGCGGCGGGCATTGTATTACAGTTTGTCCTTTCAAAGCGATCAAAATGGGGCCGGATCACCTACCAGTTATTGATCATGATAAATGTACGGCATGCGGTATATGCGTAAAAGAATGCCCGAGACAAGTCCTCGAGCTGATACCGAAATCACAGTTGGTATACCTGGTATGTAAATCCCTTGATAAAGGGAAGGCAGTCAAGAATGTCTGCAAGGTTGGCTGCATAGCTTGCACAATGTGCGTGAAAGTGTGTCCATATGAAGGTGCAATAGCCATGGATGGTAACCTGCCAGTGATGAACTACGGGAAATGTACTTCATGTGGCATCTGCTACAACAAGTGTCCGACCAAGTCTTTTATCGATCGCGCAAAAGCACGTCCCCACGCCACTATTTCACAGCAGTGCGACGGCTGCGGAGAGTGCGTGAAGGCATGTTTGTTCAAGGCGATCGAAGGCGAGCCAGGCGAGAAACACGCCGTGATAAAGGATACGTGCATTGGTTGCGGGCGTTGTTTTGAGGTTTGTCCGATCAAAGCGGTAACCATGATCGGTGCCCTGGGTTATGCCGAAGCAGCATAGCCACAAAAGAAGTGGAAATCACAAATTCGAATATCGAAATTCTAAACAAATCCCAAATTCAAAATTCGAATGTTCTAAGCACGATTTTTGGATTTGGAATTGGTGCTTTGAATTTGTTTAGAATTTAGGATTTAGTGTTTAGGATTTATGAAGCTGTACTACGCAAATAGCACAAAAGCAGATGCCGAGGTAACAGTCCTGGGTCTCCCCTATGACCGTACCTCTTCGTTCATACCGGGTTCGCGCTTCGGACCGCAGTATATTCGTCAATGCGCAGAAAACATCGAGGACTATTCACCATATCAGAATAAAAGCCTAGGCGATCTCCGAGTGTGTGATCTGGGCGACATTCAATTCCACGGCGAAGATTGGCTTGGGCAGATTGAAGAAGAATCCGCAAAGATAGTCGACGGCAAGAGATTGCCTGTATTCCTTGGCGGCGAGCATACGATCACGCCAGCGATCGTAAGGGCTATGAAGAAAACATGCGGGAGTTTCACGTTGGTGCAGTTCGATGCACATTGTGATCTGCGTGATGAGTACCTGGGTGAGAAGAATTGTCATGCGACCGCAATGCGCCGGGCAAGCGACGTTTTGGGTGCTGACCGGATATTCCAGTTTGGCATCCGTTCAGGCACGCGAGAGGAATTCGAGTCCGGTAACAACCTTTACAAATTCGAAGTTTTCAAGCACTTATCAAAGGTTATCGATCAGATCAGGGAACCAATTTACATATCGATCGATATCGATGTTCTGGACCCCTCTGCCATGCCGGCAGTATCGACCCCTGAGCCAGGTGGCATCAGTTACCGGGAACTGGTTGATTCTCTTGTGTTGTTCGGGAACAAGAAGGTCATCGGCGCAGACATTGTAGAATACAATCCGCTTGCAGCGTCTCCCTATGCCTCAGGTTCTACCGTAGCCGAGGTTTTGCGCGAACTGATCCTTGTAGCGACGCATACCTGATAACTGTAGAACAAGGTCATATACCTCTGATATCGTCCTTCGGTTATGAAAAGCGATACAGGGTGTTAAATCCTAAATCCGAAGCACTAAATACTAAACAATATCGAATCCTGAATGACCAAAATCCAAAACACGGTTTCGGTCATTGGAATTTTGAGATTCGTGCTTGTCCCGCTATGCGAGGATTCTCGTGAATGCGGTCAAATCAAAGATTTGAGCATTCGCGGAATTTAGGGCTTCGATATTCGAATTTTGCCGTTAACTAACGGGCACCGTAACCATTGAACTCCGGACAATTTTTTGAAGGATTGACATCCGCTACCCTACCTTTATAATCGTTACTAAGGAGGAGATATGACAATATTGGCATTGTTTTTGCTGTCAAATTCATTTCTTGCAAGAGAATGCAAATTTGTGTACCACCCGGAAATTGTTAGGGCCGAATCCACGCACTCCTATGACGTTTTGCACTACCTTATCGATCTTGATATACCAATGACATCACGGTATCTCGAAGGAGCGGTAACGATGTCCGCACGCAGCAATGAGAGCAACTTGACAGTAGTGGATCTGCATCTGCTTGGATTGAATGTTGATTCGGTCAAGGTCAACGGGCTGACCGCTTCTTACAATCACGTAGATGAAACCCTTTATGTGAATTTGCCCCAGCCCGCCGGGCTGAACGATTCTTTTGACATCATGGTCGGCTACAGCGGCACGACTTCGGGCAATATGGGTTTTATCTGGGTACAGTCGTATCTACCAATGGCGTATACCCTGGGCTGCCCTTATTGTACTAGAATGTGGATGCCCTGTTACGACCGGATGTGGGACAAGGCGGATTACGGAGTTGAGTTCTACGTTACGGTACCTGATTCATATACGGTTTGTGCCACCGGTGAGTTTCTAGGTGAGCAGACCTCTGGTGGCTACTCTACTTACCACTGGAAGCATGAGTATCCGATTTCACCTTACTTGATCCATTTCGCGGCGAGCGTCTATGTTACGATATCAGATTGGTATCACGCCTCCCCTACGGATAGTATTGAAATGCTTTATCATGTGTGGCCGTTCGACACTAGTTACACAGCCAATGCGTTCTCTTTGATGAACGACATGATGTTTTTCTACGATTCGTTGTACGGCGAATATCCATTCGAACGCTACGGCATGGATTTCATTTCCGGCTTTTATTATGGGGGCATGGAGCATCAGACCATGGCTACGATAAACCGGAACTGGCTTACCAGTTATCCCCCGGATCATTTCGGCTTTGCCCATGAATTGTCGCACATGTGGTGGGGCGACATGGTCACCTGCTTCGGCTGGGAAAACGTGTGGCTAAATGAGGGTTTTGGCACGTACAGTGACGCGTTGTATCTGGAGCGAATACAGGGGCACCAGGCATTCATCGACACGATGAAGCTGCGCCGCAACGTGTATATTGGTGCTGAGCTCTCCAATCCACATTCCATGTATGACCCGCCGCCGAATCTTCTGTTCACGTGGTCACATACTTACTACAAGGCATCATGGGTACTGCACATGATAAGATACCTTTGCGGTGACGATGCCACCTGGCTTAATTTCATGGCAACCTACCGCGATTATTTTGCCTACGGCAATTCCTCGACCGAGGACTTGAATACATTGATGAACGGGCTGCTTGGCGGCAACTACGACTGGTTCATTGACGAATGGGTATACGGGATGGGGTTCCCCCAATACGATATTACCTGGAGCAGGGTCTACGAGGCGCCAAACTGGCGGCTTATTCTGGATGTAACCCAGTACCAGACGATCGGCCCATCGGTCTTCCACATGCCGTTACCGATCGGGGTCGATTATTCGAGCGGCGATACTATACTGACCCTAGCAGTCAATTTCTCGCCCCAGCATTTCGAGTATGTGTTGCCCTTTGAGCCTACCAGCATAACAGTTGACCCTGAAACCTGGGTTATCCAGCAGAATACGGTGACCGGGGTCGAGGAACTGGTGGCAAAAGGCGACCTCTTCGTCCGGAAGATCCAGACCATTGGACGGGCGATAAACCTTAAACTGAGCGTGCCGGGTTTGATCAGGATCTTCGACATTACCGGCCGTCAGGTCTACGAGACTCACGCCGAAGAACTAGATTACCAGCCGTCCAGTGCCGGCATATATCACGTGCTGGTTGGCGATGAGAAATACAGGGTGGTGGTTGTTAAGTAAGGAAATATTTATGCGATAAACCTACTTGCTCGATGATTTCTGTGATCTTATCGATGTGTAGCTGATTTTCTTTTTCCAATCTAGCAAGTGCTTCAGAGCGTGTCATTAACCCTTCCCTGACCATTTTCGCGTAGAAATCATCCTTCTCGGTCATGCCTAATGTCTTCACATACATATAATCCTTTAGATGTGCGATCTCGCAGTCAAATCTCCATGTGGAGTTTAATGTTTTGGGATAATCCCAATGCAATTCCCTTGAAATTCTCGAAATCACATCTTTTTCATTCCACCGGATAAAATGAAATAAATCAAGGATTTCGATGCCGGGACTGAAAAGCCTCGGGCCAATTGCGTATTGGTGAGCGAATAAATAACCCTTGAATAAAATCGGTACATATTTTGGTTTGATGTATGCCAGATTTTTCAACGACTCTTTAATAAGTCCCCTTAAGTAATTAACATAGTAGAAACCCAGATGCATATCTCGGGATACGTTGAGCAATTCCTTCTTGAAGGAAGTATACTCGTAGGGATTGCCGCCGTTGATAATCAGGGAAACATCATGCTCTTTTGCAGTCCGCAATATGGTTTTCCAGATCAACTTGCAACCTATGCATATCATTGGCACCATTGCAGGCGAAGGGTTTTTAAACCAGGCGAGTAGATTATTTTTGAAACATGACTCATGTATCTGACTTTTATGTTTGAATCTTACGATGTCGACGCCAAGCGCCTGGACCATGTTGGCAATATTCTTTTTCGCCCGGATATTGGTGAAGGGATTTTCATAGTTAACGGCAAGGGTATTCATTCCGTAATCTTTAGCGATTTTTAACAGCGTATATGCACTATCTCTCCCTCCGCTGATAGTCACCATGCATTCGTATTTCTTGGTTTTGTTTCGATGAGCATTCAGAATCAACAGCAATCTATGTTCACCCTGCAACTGCAATCTCTCATAAGTCCTGCAATAATTGCACACGTTATTCTCGTCAAATGATATATTGGGGGTTTTGTCAATTAACACGCATCTTGAGCAACGTCGGGTGATTTCATTCATATATTTTAGCACCGTATTATGGGATATCGAAATGATGATGTCAAGATGCAAGAAATGTAGGCCGTTGGCGCGTGTAAATCGACCCTAGTTTATCAAATATTTCAACTTGCATTTTTCGAAAAGAAGTGTATAATTACAGCGGTTGCTACTAATGAATTCATTTTCGCAAGAGAAGAGATCATCTTTTTATGATATTCTGTCAATTGTGATTATAACGGTCAATTCCAAATCGCAGCTCAAACGTTGCCTGGAATCGATTTATACGAATGTGAAATATCCGTTTGAATTAATTCTTGTTGACAATGGTTCAACTGATGGCACCGTTGACATGGTGAGGCATGAATTCCCTGAGGTGAGGGTGCTCAGAAATAGAAGGAACAGAGGTGTTGCGCCCGCGCGGAATCAAGGATTGGCAGTATGTAAGGGTAGGTATATTCTCATTTTGGATGATGATACCTATGTTATAGACGGTGCGATTGACAGAATCGTAGAATTCATGTCCAAGCGGCCTGTGGTTGGTGTTTGTGGGGCAAAACTGCTAAATGCTCGCGGAGAGTTAATACACAGCTGTCGTAGATTTCCGACTCTCAGTTCGTCCATTCTCAACCGCATTGTCAAAATTGCTGATACTGAGTCGCCACTGCCGCTGCGTAGACATTTAATGATAGATTGGGCTCATGACCAGCCGTCCGTTGTCGATTATATGGCAGGCGCTTGTCAGTTAATAAACCGTCAGGCGTTGATTGATGTTGGACCTTACGATAAGAGTATATTCTATGGACCTGAGGATCTTGAGTTTTGTTTTCGAATGTGGAAAAGAGGTTGGGAAGTGTGGTATGTGCCCGATGCTCATGTTGTCCATGATTGGCGTAGATCAACCAAGAAGAACCCGGTAAGCATGCTTGCCATTCGCCACTTCCTCGCAGTTTTGAGAATGCACTTACAATACCGGTTCAGGGACTTCAGACATGTCACAGAAGCTACCGACCGAAGAAGAAGTTACTTAACTAAACAACATTGAAGCATCTCATTGTCATCACGCCGAATTTGAAGGAAGCAAGTACCGGGGGTTTGATATGGCAGAAGCGATTTTGTGAATATGCCAGCAGGGTGCATGAACCTACAGAAATCATCGACGCAACCCAAATCCCGAATATATATAGGAGCATCAGATTGCTTAATATTGTCTATTATACTTTACGTTTGCTGAGGAATAAAGATGCGTTCCTGTTTGTTGACCACAATCTGCATGTTAGACTATCTATTCCCTTGTGGTTAAATAAGATGATCAGGAAGAATCATTATGGGGTGATATGCCACCATGTGGTTCACGGGTTGAGGAAGAATCCGATTAGACGCTGGATAGAATTTCTTTCGGAAAAGATTATTTTGCGCAATGCGGTAAGAATCATAGTGCCGAGCGTAAAAACTTCAAGCGATATTGAGATTTTTAACGTAGACACCTCCAGAATTGTGGTTATAAATCCTACACTTGTTTTCAGATCTGCTCTAATGCCGGTAAGAAAGAACGAGAGGCGAATATTGTTCGTGGGCAATATCGAGCCCAGGAAGGGCCTGGATACATTGATCAGGGCATTATATTTGAGCAAGGATATCGATTTTTCGTGTGAGATCGTAGGTGGTTGTTACGGATATGAGCGCTACCTTAAGGGTCTGTTGAAACTAATTGAGAACTCCAGGCTGTCAGAAAGAATTGTCTTCAGGGGAAAACTTGATTCTGCATGCACAATCAAAAGTTATGAGAATGCGAATGTCTTCGTTTTTCCTTCTTTGCACGAAGGATATGGCATGGTACTGCTTGAGGCAATGAGTTTTGGTTTGCCCATCGTGGCAAGTGACATAGCACCTGTCAACGAGATAGTCAAAGACAGACTGAGTGGATATTTATTCGCGCCCGGTGATGAGAAGTCTCTTGCTGAGGTATTGAGGAGGTTACTTTTATCTTTTGACCTGCAGAAAAAGATAGGCATGCGTAATTTCAAGCGTAGTAGGGATTTTTCCTCTTGGGATAAGGTGGTGGACAAGACCTTCGCGGTTGTCAAACCGTATCTTCACAATGAAGATAGTAATTGATTGTGTTGGGTGGGCATCAGAGATACGCGGCGTAGACCGCTACTATTTTGAATTGATCAAAGCTCTTCTCAAGGTAGACCGCGTTAATACCTACTACGTGTTTGTGGGCTCTTGGCAGAAATACTTTGTGCAGCTTCGTGCAAAAGATAATCTAAAGATAATTCCAATCAGATGGTCATCCCTTCGAATACTCAGAAACATCTGGCATGCGATAGTCTTTCCTTTTTATGCGAGGGCGATTAACCCTGATGTCGTTCACCTTCCCAATACTATACCCCTTATTGTAAGAATAGCACCCACAGTTTGTACAATACACGATTTGCTGGAGTATGTATGTCCGGAAACATTTGGTTTTGTACAGGCGCGCGCAAGGAAAGTAATCGTTAGGACAGAGGTGAAGCAAGCAGATGTTATCATAGCGGTGTCAGATCTCACTCGCGATTCATTGGTTGATATACTACGCGTGGCGCATTCCAAAATTAAGGTAATCTATAGTGGTGTCGATAGACAAGTTTTTAACGTATCACGGCAATCACGGCTAAGTGTGAGGTCCGATTTTAAGATAGGTAAAAAATACATTCTTTTTGTTGGAATACTGGAGAAGAAAAAGAATATCGATGGATTAATAAAAGCGTTCAACATGATCCCGGAGAAGCTGAGGCAGAGGTATCAATTGGTCATTGCCGGCAAAGCCGATAATGCTTATGAGGAGGCAAAGAGCCTTGTCAAAAGGCTTCGCTTAGAAGCAGATGTAATGTTCCTAGGACAAGTATCAGAAGGTCTTGCTGGTTTATATCAGGGGGCCTCGCTTTTTGTACTACCATCTTTCTATGAGGGATTTGGTCTGCCTGTATTGGAGGCGATGGCCTCGGGTATCCCTGTTGTTGTTTCAAAACATGTTGCAATTGGTCATCGCCTTCGAGGTTGTTGCGCGATAATCGATCCTGACAACCCAGCGGAAATTGGAGAAACAATGAGGATTATGCTTACGAATAAACGATTGAGAGAGAGGTATGTCAAAGAAGGAATTCGGCGTATCAAGGATTTTACCTGGGAAAACGCTGCTGCTGAAACTCTTGAAATCTACGGCATTTGTGCACGAAGATTATTTAAGGATTAGCCTAACGCAATATTGGTTAGATGTCGGATCGAAATCCCGACTTTCGGAAAAATCGTCGTCGTCAAGCTTAATTGATATTTTATCTCGCGCAATATCGTAAGAGCCTGATCTGAGAGGTCCGAGAGAGATAAATACCGCATTCTTCCAATACCCCCGTTCGATTTTTTGCGGAGAAATGTTTTTCTTAGAAATGTGGGCTTGAAGACCAATGCCCGCGATGACTAAGGTATCGTTCGCTTTTGCTACTATCCCTCGGGCATATTTCGGGTCGGAATTTGGTATAATCTCTATCTCCAGGTCATCAATAGAAAGGGTTTTGGTTTCCACGTTCCTGAATCCGAATAAAACATTATCTTTGTTGTAGAATATATCAAAGGGCAAATGCCCAATGACACTATAACTATTGCGAACCAGATATGCGTCTTGTTCCCAAATGCCATCGGATGTCAATAGTCCATAATCGTTGCTGATAAGATCATATAGCTGTACCCCGATTCCCCTGTATGTTCCTAGAACTTTAAAGATTAGAGAAAAGGCATTAATGTAATCAGAGTCTTTTCGCTTCTTAAATCTCCCAGTCTCGGGAATAAATACGGCATTTCTTTCCTTATTCAGACTATCGATGACACTGATCTTCGACTCCAGATATATGTCAGGAGCTATGAAGTCGATTTCTGGAATTTGATTGAGGTAATTCCGTGGTTGGCCATAGGGGTTTCCAAGTAGTTTTTTCGCATCTCCGCTTACGAGTAGATTCAGGTATAAGGGGAAATCTCGGTCGATCAAAGACACCGCCCGGGAAAGTTCCTTCATGTAATTAAGAAAGTTTGATTGCATAAAGTCAGCATCGGAAACAGATTGGCGTTTCTCGTAGATCTCATTGCATCTTGCACAGTGACAGCGTTC
The DNA here is from genome assembly GCA_029858255.1 of candidate division WOR-3 bacterium. Lineage (NCBI taxonomy): Bacteria > Pseudomonadati > Caldifarciminota > Caldifarciminota bacterium. Next base: position 144,877 of record JAOUFJ010000004.1, read on the forward strand.
TGCAATAGGTCGTATCTGGATTCCTGAAATGAAAACAGTGTCAGAGCAGGTTCTTCTTAATTGAAGCTTCATTTTTCCCGGCGTGGTACTAAAACGCCCGCCAACGTGTATTTCGTGATGGCCGCTTCCTTTAACATAGCCGCTCCAGAATGGCTGTCCCAGCGTATCGGTTATCTGTATGTCAAACTCACAATGAGCAGGTGATTTTAGGGATAGTTCTATCTTCAGACTGCAACTCATAACATCAAACCGTTCATCCCAGATGTGTGTTTTCTGCCCTGGTAGTATCTTGGCAGATTGTGGGTACACTGGTGGCCACGGGCGCCATAATTCAGGGTGAACGAATAGCTCGTTTTGCAGCTGCAGCATTATGAATGTTTCGCCGGGGTCGTTTTCCTTTACCCACTTCATCAATGCCTGTAGTGCATTTTCTTCTCGCTGGAGGAGTTCATTCGGATGCTCGCCATCGAACGAATAGCAGTATATTCTGCCCCCACCATCATCATACATTTTTCCTGCAATTGAACCGTCACTTCTCGTGTATGGTTGATACCTATCCGCGTCTTTGCGTATATATTGAGGTACAACATTCTCATGGCCACTAATGTTCGACCCAAACCATAGAATAATCACTTTCAAATCGTACTTGGCGGCAACGAGTGCAATGTTTCGTAAAATCGTGGTGTCATAGAGTCCGGGTTCTTTCTCGAAGAATGACCAGCGGAAGGAGACGCTCACAGTATTTGCATGCAATTGCGCTGCTATCCTGAAATAATCTTCTCGTACGTGGCCATCAAAGTCAACAGACTTATGGTCTTCGATTGACATTACGACGAATGGGTTGTTGTTTACATATAGCACTCGGTTGTTGTGATGAAAACCAACGTATTGTGAACAGTATATTGTAGATGGCAGGAATGCAGATGCGCAGAGAAAAACGACGGGCAGAAGTGTACGTTTCAATACTACAAAGATTCGGCTAAAGTTCATGTTTTACTATCCATGTTAAGATGTTAAAATGATTCTTAACCGCGCGTTTGTTCATCAAGAGAGCGTGTGCCAGAAGCCTAATGGAACTACCGTATACATAAAGTGTATTGAAAAAAAACACACCTAGACTACCATAATACTTTTTTAGATACCGCTTCTCACTTCTCAAGGACACCATTAATTGTTTTTCGCTACCCTCTCTCCAACTTGTAGATAACACATGATATATCTGTGCATCATGGAGGAAGAAAGTAATGTAATTGTCAGTGCTGGCGCGACGGCAGTAATCCATGTCTTCATAATACGCAAAGAACTGCTCGTCGAGTAGACCTGCTTCTTCAATCAATTGTCTTCTGATTAGCATGCACACACCGGATACCCAGTCTATTTGCCGAGATGAATTCCTGGGCCAATAATATAATAACCTTCTCCCGAAAATTTTGCTGCGCGGGAAGATTTTCTCAAGTCCCATTAGTCTGAAGCATAGCGTTGCGGGTGTCAAGAAATGACCGCAACTATCCCACTGCAGCTGTCCAGACAGGTTGAGTACTCTGCACCCCAGTATGCCAACGCGTGGATTGTTGCGAGCGTAATCCACCAGTTTGGCTACTGCCGTTGCAGTGACTACGGTATCGGGGTTTAATAGCAGAATGAATGTCCCCTTTGCTACTCGTATGCCTTGATTATTCGCTGCTGCAAAACCGACATTACGTTGGTTTTGCACGACCCTTGTTGCCGGGAAGTGTGTGTGAACATAATGTACACTGCCGTCAGTAGAATTATTGTCTACCATAATCACTTCGTGGGATATATTGTGTATCGTTTTTTGAAGTGCAGAAAGGCATGGGGCAAGAAACTGCCTTGCGTTATAACTGACAATGACGATGGATAAATCCAATGATTTCATGGGTTTTGCCTACCTGTTACGCTCTCAATGAAATCGATTAACTGTATTGCCATTTTGTCTGTCCTCAGTTGTTGACGAATCGAGGGTTTTTGTTTAAATAGTAATCTTCCTTTTGTGTACAAATCATACGCAATCGAGATTTTCTGGCCTATCTCTTCGGGTTTCAACGGGCTGGCTACGAAACCTCCGTATTTTGATACCATATCCTTCACCGCGCCCTCTGTTGTGATGGCAAGTATTGGTTTATTCATGCCAATATACTCAAAGAGTTTCCCTGGAATATTAGCAGATGGCTGGGCTGATGGATGGTTGATTAATAGCAGCAAATCTGCACTACGTTGATAAGCCAAGGCCTCGGCGTACGGCACCTCTGGCAATACCTGAACCATATGATCAAGATTTGCCATGGATATAGCAGTCTTTTCAGTATCGGTTAAGTTTCCGATTAAGAATACTGCAATGTTGTCCCGCAGTTTTGGATTTTGGCTGATAGCGTGAACCAGACCTTGGATAAATGGGACTATTGAGCGTCCGTAGTGACTTCTACTTATGTTACCAGTATGTACTACCAAGAACCCTTTCCGAGGTTTCTTTCTCTTTAACCTAGGCAGTTCGGTTTGGTCATAGCCTCTGTAAATAGTAGCTATTATCCCCTGATTATTTGAGAAATATCTGTCTCGGAAATACCCCTCTGCGACCTTGCTGTTAACGACCATCCCATCTGCCGATCTAACAATCAATTTTTCAAGAAAGGAATCTGTCGTCCGCCTGAGTGATGATTTCTCGATTACAGGGTTAAGGGGATCGTAGATCCACGTATCACGGAACTCGGCAATCCACGTTACCCTTCTGAATAGTTTTGCGCATAGTCCTATGAAATGAGAGGACTCAGGTGGCGATGTAGTGTAGATCACGTTGACCTTTTCACGTTGAACTAGTCTTATGGCATGAAACACGGCATAGGGTACCCAAAAAATTTGACGATCAGGAATGCAGGTGAATTGCATGTATTTCGCGATAAGATGTGAAAAGAAAAGACGGATGCGGCTCTTAGCTTCATCCCTTTCTACTCCGGACTCGAGTACACTTGCAAGCCGTTTTACCAATCTCGGTAGACGGACGAAAATTGCTCCGTTTTCAGAATAGTTGTCTCTTTCGGGGGCAAGAACAATTGTTTTATTGTCACTACGGTCTAGATAATGTCTAAATCTTAGTAGACGTCTAACACCTATACCTTTATACGGCAGAAAGTAAAAAGAAACAAACAATATTTTCTGTTTCATCTAAGGTTTCTTCAAAAATCGCTTGATTATGGAAAGAAATTCGAAACTGGGTAGCATGAACTTCATAAGAGTCAGGTGTGATTCTTTGATAAAGAACACAATTGTCAGCAGAAGCGAAATCAAATAGGCACCGGTAGTCGCTATCGCCGCGCCGAGTATGCCTATCCTCGGTATCAGCAACATGTCGAACACAAGCGTAAGGACCAGGGAACAAATGGTGACTATGCTTCCGTAGTACGGTTTGCCCATACCATGTAAATGATTTGTTAATATCTTGACAAGTCCAAAGGCAATGATGCCAGGTAGAAGAATCTGCAAAGGTAGTATCGATTGTACGAAATCATTGCCATATAGGACGGGAATCAAGTATTGTCCAAGAAGACCCAGAACTAATGCCGAGAGAAGCATTACCGCTATCGAAATCCTGCTAACCCTACCTGTAAATTCACTTGCAGGCGTACGCTCTTTTCTCGATACTCTTGGAAAGAGCGTTAAAGAAATCGAGTTGGGAACATACCACAGAAGTTCCGCGATTGTTACGCTGACCGAGTAGAGACCTACTGCATTTATGTCGAGAAAATAATTAACTAAAAACATATCCAACCGATAATTGAAGAATTGAAAAAATATCCCAATTTGTCCTTTCATTCCGTATTTTATACTTTCACCCAAGAGTTTCTTTTCAATCGAAAGTTTAGATTTTACATGTTTGGCGAGAATCAAGAATGAAAGAACGGTTGGCACGAAGTAAGATAGGAATATCGCGTGCGCACCCCCGGTTATCCCTCTTCTGAGAATCACGACCAGTAGAATCAGACCGACTAACCTCGTCACCGGTTCGATGATCCTGAGCATGTTGAATTTGAAGAAGCGCTCTAATCCCTGACACAGAGTAAGAGCATAGCCTGACCATAGCAGAAAGGGAAAAATCAACACAGCCAGGTTAAACATCTTTGAATCAAATCCCGGGAGGAATCTGGATAATACGTAATCTCTTAAAAGTAGGGCAATCAATGCAAAAAAGGCGCTTGATGCAATCCATATCAGAAGGTTGTTTGAAAATATTTCGTGGAACCTTGTGGGTTTCTTGCTTGTAAAATACACGTTTGAAAACTCCATACCCATACCGCCTAATAATTTGATTACTGTCGAGACAAGTAACATGATCGCAAGAACACCTTTTCCTGAAGGCCCCAGATAGCGGGCAATCAATATACCCGAGATCATGCTCAACGGAAATATGAGTACTTGAGTAGAAAGGACTCCTAATGTTTTTTTGGTGTAATCAGACATCGAGACAACAAGTTATAAGATTACTGAGTTTTTCGCCTGTTCTGCGAAAATTGTAGTGAGTATCAATCCTTTTTTGTGCCTTCCTACCTAATTCCTTCCTTTTCTTTGGGCTCTCTAACAAATACACAATCGCATTTCTAAGGCCAGTTATATCATTGGGCTCGACAACAATGCCGGTGTTACCCAATATCTCCGGAATATCGGAAATGCGAGTAGAAATGATTGACTTACCTTGGGCCATGGCGTCAAAGATTTTTGCAGGCACCTGTGTCCTGCCAACAACGGTATCTTTCTGGGGTATCACGATGATTTCCGCCCGTGCTATGTGATCTGTCAATTCATCAAAAGGGATCATTCCACTTAATACAATTCTACTGTCGGTCTTTGCTGCAGCTATTATCTGATAATTCTCTTGATCCTGGTAATCCATACCGATTATTTTAAGAATTGCTTTAGGCTCTTCTACCATCTTGAATGCTTTAATCAAATCATCTATACCCTTGTGTGGTCTGGGTGTTCCAAGAAACAGAATGACTACCTTGTTTTTCTTGGTAATCGGTTTTGTGTGTACGATTTCACGGACGTGGGGTATTACTGTTCCGCCGTACATTGCGCGCAATGTCTTTGATGAAACAGTTATCATATCGGCCGCTTTGACGAACTTGTCGAATAGTAGATTTACCAGATACGAAACAGGCTGATTGATGTGTAGAATTCCCGAGATGTATCTGTGGATCCTATCCTCTAATAAAAAAGGAGACAACTCCCAATCATCAATATCTAGTATCAGAGGTACACTGTATTTAGCCTTTGCGAGCAGACCTATGCCGAAGCTGGCGATTAAGGGTTTACATGCGTACAGAACGTCGCTCCTGCATTGATCTACGATTTTTGTGATGTTCCTAAGAAACACTGAAACCGTTGGTTTCACTCTGATCGGGTGAAATTCAACACTCCTCGTCTGTTGTAATGGTTGCCAAATGTCGGCACCAAACATTGGTCCGACAATAGAGACAGAGTGTCTTTCTTTCAGGAGATTCGCCAAAAGATACGCTCTGCCCAGACAATTTCCGGAGAAATCAGATGTCAGAATCGTAATTTTCATTGCCGAAATTCTTGACGCAATCAATCATTGCTATCAATGTGATCCAAAAGATATTCAAGAAGTACTTGATCATCAGTGGACTTATGGTTGCTAATAACAACCAAGAAATAAGAAATGCAATCATCGCTCCTGAGTAGATTTTTGTATCGTTCTTTGTGGTTTTTTTAAAGATCTTGATCGATTCAATAAGGGATTTGACAACTATCCCAAGAAAGGTTAGTGTGCCAACAATTCCCAATTTCCAGAGTAAGACCAAATATGAATTGTCTATCCAGAAAAATGATAGGGTTGTTCCGAAATAACTATGGCTGAATTGCTTACCCAGGCCATTCCCAATGAGAGGGCTTTGCAGGATTTGCTTCCATACGAGTTGACTGTGAACGAGCCGCTGATTTAGTGAAATATCCTGAGTGAAGGACAAAAGTGATGAGGCTCGAATTGACACGAGAGTGAAGATACTCAAACCGGTCTTTTGGGTAAAGTAAAAGATCACTATGATGAACGCTACGAAAATGAATGCCACTGTGCCAAGTACGTATTTCTTGTTAATTTCTTTGCGAAAAAGATACGCCATGATCAGGGATGCAATTATAAGTGATATCCACAATCCCCGCGTCAGTGTAATGCCAATTGCACCGAAACAAAGCGCAAGGAGGCAGACAAAAAGCCATCGGGCAGCTTTACTACGAGCTCTAATTGCCATTCCTATCATTAGAGGAATGGCAAACAAATAGATGATCCCCTGATTCGGGTTGAGTCTGATTAATTCTCCTCTCTGCAGGGTGGTAAGAAATACCAAAAAATACTCAAATGCAATTACTCCAGAACAAATCACGATGATCAGCAATATTCTCGAGAACGTCTTTGGTGAAGAGACTACTGTTGGTATTATGAAATATAGTCCAAAGAGACATAATATGAGCAGGTCATTTTTTATTATTGGGAAGCTATTTCCGTTTGCCAAGCCGACTAGTGCGCACACCAGGATCCATAAAATGAAGAAACCTACCGGAATTGCCAACCTGATTTTGCCGAATTTCTTTCGTTTGAGGAGAACATTTAGAAAAAGAAAAAAAACAAAGCTAATGAGGGCAAAATATAATGGTATTAGATTTATGCTGAAAGTAAATGGTGGATAATTATACCCAGATGCAGGTATTACTAAAAGGGCTATTATCACTGCAATAAATAGCCGGTCGATTTTGGCGATCGCGAGGAATAAGGCTAAAACCGCAGCCGTTAGAACTGCGATTGCAGTTGGCTTGAGAATTAGGCCATAGATGAGGAGAATTTGAAAAAGAATGAACGTTAAAAAGATCAGAGCAGACTGACGGGTGTCGTCAAATTGAAGCATGCGGTGCTATTTCTTTAGATATTTTTTTAGTGAGTAGACATCCCTCTTAAGCACGTGCCAAATATTTTGCAGTTTCTCAAGGGATTTTTTGCTAATACCACCGGTTTGTACATATGTTAGCGCCAATACATAAAGGACGCCGAAGGCAAAAGCACAGATTATCGCAATAATGACGATGAGCGTCCTTCTGGGAAATGACCTCTTTTCTGGTGGCTTTGCTTCATCAAGAATCTGCACGGTCGGTGTGTCCTTTACTTCCATAATCTTTGCCTGTTCATATTGCTGAGTGAGTAGTTCGTATATAGCCTCCTGGACCTTAACATCTCTTAAAAGACGTACATACTCAAGAGAAACCTCAGGTATCATCGCCAGCGGAACAGAAAAACCTGCGCCGAATTCCTTGGTACTATCGGTCCGGCCAAATTCGATTTTTGCCAATTGTTTTTTCAGTTCGTTGATTTCTCGATTTACATCGCGAAGAAATGGATTATCGAACTGAGATGAGGCCGATAATGCACCGCGCTTAACTTCGAGCAGGATAATGCTACTCTTAAGCTTGGCGATTGTGCCGATGATATTCTCTATTTCGATGTCCAGCGCGATTGTACGATGTTGTTCCTGGAATTTTCTCAGTGTTTCTTCTGCCACTGCGAGTGAATCGATATTTTCCCCGAGGCGTTTCTCTATGAACATACGATATCGCTTTCCTACCGTCATCGCTGTTTCGGTATTGAATTTATCGAGTTCTTCAATGAAGGAGTTGGCAATATCTGCGGCAAGGTATTTGTTCTTATATGTTACGCTAACGGAAATAATGCCCTCCGGGCTGACAGCTATTTTCGTGATTCCATCCAATGCATTGAGGGCATCGATTTCAGTTTTTGCTTTGAATTCCTTCTTTAGGTTATACTTTTCGACAATTGTGCGTCTTATGCGCTGACTTTTCATTATTGCCGCGTATAAATCGGACGGCGTTGTCAGTCCAGGTAACATCCCGCCTCCAATCCGGGCAAGTCCAGATAAGGCGCTTGGTACATTTACCGAGAGGAGGCCAAGCATGGATTGTTGCTCTGGATTAGGTGGAAGTATCGTTGTGGTCACGGTGTATTTATGGATCAGTACCATACTTATGGCGGCTGCAACGATCGCCACAACCAATACATTACGCAGAATAAATTTACGCCATCTTACGATCACTTCTACGTAATCAATGAATGATTTAGCCGATTTTTCGCTCATTAATCGAAGTATATTCACTTTTGTAATAATGTCAACACGCACAGCAATAAGTGCTGCAATTCGAAGGATACAAGGCTGTCCATCCCTCCATGCGGGCTTTATCTTGACTGAGAGTCGATTTTTCGTATACTTCATCGATGCGTTCTTCGATCCGGGAAATCGTTGGGCTTATACAGGATTTTGCTTGTGCTGGCTCACAGATTCATGATGCATGCGTCAAGATTATGTGTGATCGAGCAATATTTCTGGAAAGACCCAATTCGTATTGAAAGATGAAAATATTAGTGGTGACTCAAGATGACCCTTTCTATCTGCCATGTTTCTTCAAATCGTTCTTTGATGAATTCTTAAGAGAGTTGGGCGGGATTGAAATCGTAGGCGTTGTCATACAACGTCCTCTGGGACAGAGATCTAAGAAAAAACTCCTGTGGAGAATGATCGAGTTTTACGGGCCGGTAGTTTTCGCCGTGATCTCACTGAGATATGTTCTACAACAGATAGCCAACAGACTCAATCGGCTGGGATTGATGAAGGCCGCTCATTCAATAGACTATTTCTGCCGACGTAACGGAGTACGAATTCTTCCATACAGGAATGTCAATCATCCGCGGTTCGTTGAATTCGTAAAGAACAGCAAGATAGATTTAATCGTTTCGGTTGCCGCGGCACAGATATTTAAGTCGGATATACTGAGGGCGCCGAGGCTGGGGTGTATAAACATTCATAATGCGCCTCTCCCCGATTACCGCGGTATGATGCCGAGTTTCTGGCAGATGTTCCACGGAGAGAAACACACAGTAGCAACAGTCCATGAAATGGTTGAGGAAATCGATAAGGGAAGGATTATTTTTCAGGCACAAACCGAGATTACAAGGGGCATGACACTCGATGCGTTGATCAAAAAAACAAGGAAGGTTGATGCGTGGGCGCTACTAAAGGTGCTCAGGATGTTCAAGGAAGGTCGGGTGAAATACCGTAACCTGCCAAATAAAAAGGGTTCTTACTTCTCTTTTCCTTCCAGGCGTGACGTGGTGGAGTTCAAGAAGAGAGGTTATAGAATCGTATGAAGTATTTTGTGCTCTCTGTTGACATCGAGGATTGGTTTCAGGTCGAGAATCTTAAGAAGCAGATTCATTACGACGAGTGGCCCGGGAAAGAATCGCGAATAGATGAAAGTACCAGGGTTGTACTCGATATATTGAAAAAGAGAGATATAAAAGCAACGTTTTTCATACTTGGTTGGATCGCTAAAAGGAAACCCGAATTGGTAAAAGAAATTGCCTGTCGGGGACATGAAATCGCATCTCACGGATATAAACACGAGTTACTGCATAAGATTGATGATTCTGCGGTAGAATCTGATATCAGGAAATCAGTTGAGATATTGAGTCCGTTATCGCAGAAGGAGATCATCGGATACCGCGCGCCCAGTTTCTCAATAACAAAGGCTGCTGCCTGTGCTCTTAAGGCGATGAATTTCGTTTATGACGCCAGCCTTAATGATTTCCAGTTCAACAGAAGGTATGGGAAGATAGGAACATGCAATAAGATGAGCAGGGTAGATGGTAGCGACGTCAGGTTTACAGTTCTGGAAAACGACCTTGTTGAATTCCCGATCTCAGTAAATACATATCTCACGATATACTGGCCTTTGGGTGGTGGCTACTTCAGATTATCTCCAATGTGGTTTATTAGAAAGCAGCTGCATGATATTTTCAGAGAGAGTGACATCGTGAGCATTTACCTGCATCCATGGGAATTTGATCCGGGACAGCCGCGTCTGAAGAGTTTGAGCACAAATTATTACTTCCGACATTACTATGGTCTGGACAGAACTGCGGACAAGATAGACAATTTGATCAGGTTGGTAAAGAATTCCCCTGGCGTTAAGATTAAAACTTTTGGGGAAATGGCCAAGATCCTGGCGCGTAAAGTTTAGAGAATTCTTAGAGAATCTCGAACGCGCGCACGAAAGACATTTATCTTGACTTTATATCTATCCTATTTATAATAGCTCAATGCAGGATCAAATAAATATCTTTGAGCAGGATTTCTGGTCAATAAATGACGCGCTCAACCGACTCCTGCAGGGTACCCACGCCAAGACAATATTGCTCATC